>CAZAST010000035.1:13504-14599 GCA_964487805.1 uncultured Syntrophaceae bacterium | reverse complement strand
CAGGACGGGATACCCGATCCGCTCCACAATCCGTTCAACCTCCGCGAAGGAGAGGGCCGTGCCGCTCTCGGGCTGACGGACATCCAGCTTATCCGCCATCTCCTTGAAGAGCTTCCGGTCCTCCGCGCGGTCGATCGCCTCCGGGGAGGTTCCCCATATCGAGACCCCGTAACGCTTGAGAGGAAGGGCGAGATTGAGGGGGGTCTGACCGCCCAACTGGACGATGACCCCCTCAGGTCTCTCCGCCTCCACGATGTTCAGGGCGTCCTCAAGCGTCAGGGGTTCGAAATAAAGCCGGTCCGATATGTCGTAATCGGTGGAGACGGTTTCCGGGTTCGAATTGACCATGATCGTTTCATACCCCATCTCCCTGAGGGCCATGGAGGCGTGTACGCAGCAGTAGTCGAATTCAATACCCTGGCCGATCCGGTTGGGGCCGCCGCCGATGATCATGACCTTTTTCGCGCTTCCCGTCCGCCCCTCGTCTTCCCGCTCGTATGTCGAGTAGTAGTAGGGGGTGGATGCCTCGAATTCAGCTGCGCAGGTGTCGACAAGCTTATAGACAGGCATGATCTTCTTCTTTTCCCGGAGGGCCCGCATTCTCGATTCTTCGATCCCGATAATCTCCCCGATCTGACAGTCGGAAAAGCCCATCTCCTTCGCCTCCCTCAGGACGGGAGTGGGGAGATCTCCCTTCCCGGCATAGGATGCGAGGATCTTCTCCATCTCGACGATCTGCCGTATGTTTCTGAGAAACCAGGGGTCGATGGCGGTTATCGTGGCGACCTGTTCAACCGACATCCCCGCCTTGAGTGCCGCCTTGACGTAAAAGAGCCGCTCCGGGGTGGGCCGGGCCAGGCGCTCCTCCAACCGCAGGGGATCGATCTTCTCCTCGCTCTTGAGGTCAAGGCCGGAGAGGCCGATCTCCAGACCGCGGAGTCCTTTCTGGAGGGCCTCCTTGAAGGTGCGGCCGATCGCCATCGTTTCTCCCACCGATTTCATTGATATGGTCAGGGTGTCTTCCACGCCGGGAAATTTTTCGAAGGCGAAGCGCGGGATCTTGACGACGCAGTAATCGATGGCGGGCTCAAAAGA
>CAZAST010000035.1:4890-13494 GCA_964487805.1 uncultured Syntrophaceae bacterium | reverse complement strand
GAGCGTAGGGCCTTAAACAAAGACTCCTTGAAGGTGCGGCCGATGGCCATCACCTCGCCCACCGACTTCATCTGGGTACCGAGCGTCGCGTCGATGCCGGGGAACTTCTCGAAGGCGAACTTCGGGATCTTGGTGACGACGTAGTCGATCGAGGGCTCGAAGGCGGCGGGGGTCTTCTTGGTGATGTCGTTCTTGATCTCGTCGAGCGTGTAGCCGACGGCGAGCTTGGCCGCGATCTTGGCGATGGGGAACCCCGTGGCCTTGGAGGCGAGGGCGGACGACCGGGAGACGCGGGGGTTCATCTCGATAACCACGATCCGGCCTGTTCGGGGATGGACCGCGAACTGTATGTTCGACCCCCCGGTGGCGACACCGATTGTGCGGATAACGGCGATGGAGGCGTTCCGAAGCTCCTGGTATTCCCGGTCGGTCAGGGTCTGGGCGGGGGCGACCGTGATGGAGTCTCCTGTATGCACTCCCATGGGATCGAGGTTCTCGATGGAGCAGATGATCACCACATTGTCTTTCTGGTCGCGCATGACCTCAAGCTCGAACTCCTTCCATCCCAGGACGGATTCCTCGATCAGGACCTCACCGATCATGCTCTGTTCCATCCCGTTCGCGGCGAAAGCTTCGAACTCCTCCGTGTTGTAGGCGACCGCTCCCCCGGTCCCTCCGAGGGTAAAGCTCGGCCGTATGACCAGGGGGAAACCGATCTCCCGAGCGATCTCCCACGCCTCATCCATTGTTTTCGCTACGCCGCTCCGGGGCGTATCCAGCCCGATCCGGGACATCGCTTCCTTGAATGCGTCCCGGTCCTCCGCGCGCCTGATCGCCGCCAGGTCCGCGCCGATCATCTCCACCCCGTAGCGTTCGAAGACTCCCCGTTCGGCTGCCTCCACCGCGGTGTTCAGGGCGGTCTGCCCGCCGATGGTGGCGAGGACGGCCTGGGGCCGCTCCTTTGCGACAATCTGTTCGATAACGTCCGCGGTGATCGGCTCGATGTAGGTCTGGTGAGCCATCTCGGGGTCCGTCATGATCGTGGCGGGGTTGGAGTTGAGAAGCACCACCTCGTACCCCTCCTCGACCAGGGCCTTGCAGGCCTGGGTCCCGGAATAGTCGAACTCGCAGGCCTGGCCGATCACGATGGGACCAGACCCGATGATCAGTATCTTCTGTAAATCCGTGCGCTTGGGCATGCCGCTGCGATTACTCCCATTCGATGGTGCTGGGGGGTTTTGAACTGATGTCATAGACGACGCGGTTCACCCCCGCCACCTCGTTGATGATCCGCGAGGAGATATGTCCCAGGACATCATAGGGGATGCGGGCCCAGTCCGCCGTCATCGCGTCCTGACTGGTGACGGCCCTGAGGGCGACCACGTTGGCGTAGGTCCGCTCATCCCCCATCACCCCGACGCTCTTCACCGGGAGGAGGACGGCGAAGAACTGCCATATCTCATGGTTCACATCGTAGCTCTCGATCTCCTCCCGGACGATCAGGTCCGCCCGGCGCAGGATGGCGAGATTCTCTCTGGTGATCTCGCCGATGATGCGCACACCCAGGCCGGGGCCTGGGAAGGGCTGGCGGGTGAGGAGCCTCTCCGGCAGCCCCAGCTCCCTGCCGAGGAGACGGACCTCGTCCTTGAACAGCTCCTTCAGCGGTTCGATCAGTGTGAATGCGAGGTCTTCCGGCAAGCCCCCGACGTTATGGTGGCTCTTGATTGTCGAGGACGGGCCTCCGAGGGGGGACCTGCTTTCGATGATATCGGGGTAGAGCGTCCCCTGGGCGAGGAACTTCGCTCCCCGCACGTCCGCCGCCGCGTCGGAGAAGACGTCGATGAAGGTCTTTCCGATGATCTTTCGTTTTGTCTCAGGGTCGACCACTCCCTGCAGTTCGGTGAGAAAACGATCCGACGCGTCCACGATCCGGACATCGAGGGGGTATTCCTCGGTAAAGAGGGTGCGGATCTCCTTCACCTCTCCTTCTCTGAGGAGGCCGTTGTCGACGAAGATGGCCTCCATGCGGTCCCCGATTGCGCGGTGGAGCAGCGCTGCCGCGACCGAGGAGTCGACGCCCCCGGAGAGTCCGCAGATCACCTTCTCATCCCCGACCATGTCCCTGATTGCGGTGACCGATTCGTCGATGAAGCGTCCCATCGTCCATCCCCCCGTGCAGGAGGCGACGCCGAACAGGAAATTCCTGATGATGTCGAGCCCGCTTGGGGTATGGACGACCTCGGGGTGGAACTGTATCCCGTAAATCCGATTGTCGGCGTCGGACATCGCCGCGATGGGGCAGGCCGCGGTCCCCGCCAGCACTCGGAATCCCTTCGGGAGGGCCGTCACGTGATCTCCGTGGCTCATCCAGACATCGACGGACGGGGGAAGACCGGCGAAGAGTCCGGCGGTATCCTTCACCTCGATCCGGGCGGGACCATACTCGCCGCCCCCCTTCCCCTTTTCCACGGTTCCTTCCAGAATCCGGGCCATGAGCTGCATCCCGTAACAGATCCCGAGGACGGGGATTCCCATCTTCAGAATCCGCCGGTCCATCCGGGGGTGGCCGGCCTGGAAAACGGATGACGGGCCGCCGGACAGAACGATCGCGGCGGGGTTGAGCTTCCGCAAGTCATCCTCAGAGGTGTCGTGCCGTACGATCTCGCAGTACACCCCCAGTTCGCGTATCCGTCTGGCGATGAGCTGCGCGTACTGGGACCCGAAATCAAAGACCGCAACCATTTCTCTCATAGAACCCTCTCAGTTTGGTGTCGCATTGTTTCCACAAACCGCTTGAAGAGATGCCGCGCGTCATGCGGCCCCGGCCCCGCCTCCGGGTGAAACTGCACCGAGAAGACGGGCAGCGTCTTGTGCCGGAGCCCCTCCAGCGTGTGATCATTCAGATTGACGTGTGTGATCTCGATCTCATCCCTGTCGAGGGAATCGGGATCGACGCAGAATCCGTGGTTCTGGACGGTGATGTCGATCCTCCCCGTGTCGAGATCCTTGACCGGGTGGTTCGATCCGTGATGGCCGAATTTCATCTTGAACGTCTTTCCTCCCAGTGCGAGCCCAAGGATCTGCTGTCCCAGGCAGATCCCGAAAAGGGGGATCGTCCCCATGCTGAGGAGCTCCCGGGCGGTGTCAACTACGCAGGTAACCGCAGCCGGATCGCCGGGGCCGTTCGACAGAAGAACGCCGGCAGGTTCATATGCCAGGATCTCACCGACAGGGGTATGGGCAGGGACCACTTCAACCGTGCATTCCGCCAGGCGAAGCTGCCGCAGGGTACTGAACTTGACGCCGCAGTCCAGGACCACAACGGTCGGACCATCCTGATCGGCAAAGGTGTAGGGCTGGTCGCAGGTGACATCCCGCACCAGATCGATCCCCGAAAGCCCCGGAGATCGGCGTGCTTTGTCCACGAGCGAGGACGGATCGAGATCGCTCGTGGAGATGACCGCCTTCATCGCGCCGGCCTCCCGTATGTGCCTGGTCAGGGCTCGCGTATCAACGCCCTCAATCCCGACGACACCGTTTTCCTTGAGATAGGCGCCCAGATCCTTCTCCGACCGCCAGTTGCTGGGGGCCTCGCTCAGTTCCCTGACCACGAACCCCTCGAGCCACAGTCCCCGGGATTCGGCGTCCGCGTCGTTGACGCCGTAGTTGCCGATCAGGGGATAGGTCATGGCGACGATCTGCCCCTTGTAGGAGGGATCGGTCAGGATCTCCTGATACCCCGTCATCCCGGTATTGAATACCACCTCGCCCGCGCGCTCCCCCTGCGCTCCGAAGGATACGCCTTCAAAGATGCGACCGTCTTCCAGTGCAAGCAGTGCCCTCATATATTCGCCATTCTTTGGATCGTTACCCGTCATGGGACGTATTGAACCACCTTGGTGCCGTCCACCCATCCGACCCCCACCGCTTCAAGAAGGCCCGCCTCCGCCAGTTGCCGATCCGACACCGGCGATGGCGCCTCCGTGAGGGGGCAGGAGGCGCTCCGGTTCTTTGGAAAGGCGATCACGTCGCGAATCGATGCCGTCCCGAGGATCATGGAGACGACACGGTCCATACCGATGGCAAGCCCTCCGTGGGGGGGGGCGCCGTACCGGAGGCTTCGCAGGAAAAATCCGAACTTGTCCTTGATCTCATCGTCGGAGAGTCCCAATGCCTGAAAGATGCGGTGCTGCACCTCGATGTCGTTGATCCTGATGCTCCCTCCGCCGATTTCTTCGCCGTTGATCACGATATCGTAGGAACGGGACGTGAGGGCGGCAAGCGCGCGCCGGTCATGGGGATCAAAATCGACCCGGTCCGGCGCCGTAAAGGGGTGATGCGTGGAGGTGACGGTCTTCCCGTGTATCTCGAAGAGGGGAAAATCGGTGACCCACACCGGGCAGTAGCTGTCGCGGGAGATCAGGCCGAGCCGCCCGGCCAGATCCAGGCGGAGCAATCCCAGAGCCCTGTTGACCCGTATCGGCGAGGGATCGGCGATCATCACCAGGACATCGCCGTTCTCGGCCTTGAGGCGCCCGATGAGCGCGGCCTGTTCTTCGGGGCTGAAGAACTGGACGATATTCGATTCCAGCCTGCCGCCGACCATACGCATCCAGGTCATCCCCCTGGCACCGAAGGAGGGGACGATCTTTTTGGCATACTCGTTCTGGAGGACGTTCTTACTCAACTGATCCGATGCCCCCTTGATGTTGATCCCCTTGATGATGCCGCCCCGTTTAATGACCTGCTCCAGAATCCCGTAGGACGTGCCTTCAAGAATATCGGTGACTTCGACGAGGTGGAGGCCGAAGCGCATGTCGGGGGTGTCGGAGCCGGTGGTATCAATCGCCTCCCTCCAGGTCATACGGGGAAAGGGGGCGGTGAGGGTGATGCCCCCCACGGCGAACATTCTGACAATCAATTCTTCCGTGATGCGGTAGATGAATTCCTCATCGATGAAAGAGGCCTCCAGATCAAGCTGTGTGAATTCCGGCTGCCGGTTGGGCCGGAGGTCCTCGTCCCGGAAACACCGGGCGATCTGAAAGTACCGCTCCATGCCGCCGATCATGAGGAGTTGCTTGAAGAGCTGCGGGGACTGGGGAAGGGCGTAGAACTTTTTCGGATGCACCCGGCTGGGGACGAGATAATCACGGGCGCCTTCCGGCGTGCTCTTCGTGAGCATCGGGGTTTCCACCTCGATGAACCCCTCGGTGTCCAGATAGTCGCGGACGGACTTGGTGATCCTGTGGCGTTTGATGATGTTCCCCTGCAGGGTGGGACGGCGCAGGTCGAGGTAGCGATACTTCAGGCGCAGGTCTTCCCCGATGGCCTCCGTACCCTTGACCGTCGCGCCGGCAACCATTGCCTTCTCCGATATGGGGAAGGGGAGGGTCCGTGATTTATTCAGTATCAGGAGACTGTCGGCGATCACCTCAATCGATCCGGTTTCGATATGGAGATTTTCCGTCCCCGTCTCTCGCCGCGCGACGCGGCCGGTCACGCAGACGCAGAATTCGCTTCTCAGGCCTTCGGCGTTCCGGCGGTCGGTTGAAGACATGAATGCCGGGTCGAAGACCACCTGCACGATGCCGCTCCGATCGCGCAGGTGTATAAAGATGACCTCTCCGTGATCCCTGAGGGCGTCCACCCACCCCGCAAGCTGTACCGTCCGCTCAATATCGGACAGTGTTAGCGTTCCGCATCCCGATCGTTGTGTGTATGGCATACCGTTCTTTCCCTGAAATTTACAAATTCATCTATCTCTCTATGTCGGTTTTTATAACAGGCGTTCGTTATCCGTCGGAGGTTCCTCCATACCCTGCGATGCTTTCTCGTGATTTCGGGACCCCTGGCAGCGCCCCTCCTACTCCACAGCGGCAAACTGGTCCTTGCAGAATCCCTCCGGGATCGCCGTTGGGTAATCGCCGGTGAAACAGGCCGTGCACTGGATCGCTCCGTCCGGGACGGCTTCCAGCATTCCCGGTACCGACAGATAGGCAAGGGAATCGGCCTCCATGGAGCGGCATATCTCTTCCGTGGAATGAGAAGACGCGATCAGTTCCCCGGAGGTCGGTATGTCGATCCCGTAGAAACAGGGGCACCGCACCGGAGGCGAGGCGACCCTGATATGCACTTCAGCGGCCCCTCCATCCCGTATGAGCCGGACCAACTGGCGCATGGTTGTGCCCCGCACGATCGAGTCATCCACCACGACAACGCGTTTCCCTTCCAGGACGCCCGTGACGGGATTGAATTTTATCCGCACGTCGCGGTCCCGTTTATCCTGATAGGGGTCGATGAAGGTCCTGCCGATATAATGATTCCGTATGAGCCCTATCTCAAAACGTATCCTCGATCGCTGGGCAAACCCCAGGGCCGCCGTGTTGGCGGAATCGGGAATGCTGATGACGATGTCGGCGTCGCAGGGGGATTCTTCGGCGAGTTTTTTCCCCAGTTTTCTCCTGAATTTGTCAACCTTCTCGTCGAATATGATGCTGTCAGGCCGCGAGAAATAGATATATTCGAAGATGCAGAATGCCTTCCTGGGGGTGTCCGGGAGGCTGCGGGATGTCATTCCCCGTGCGTCGAAACTGATGATCTCACCCGGTTCCACGCTCCGGATGTAGCGGGCGCCGATGATATCGAGGGCGCATGATTCGGAGGCGACTACGGCGGCATCCCCGAGAGAGCCGACGCACAGGGGTCTGAATCCGAGGGGGTCTCTCGCCGCGATCATCTCTGAGGGGGTAAGAAAGAGGAAGCAGTAGGCTCCTTCAATCTTTCCCAGGGCGTCCATGACCATGTCGTCAATGGTGGTCTTTTCGGATCGCGCGATCAGATGGAGGACTATCTCACTGTCCGATGTAGTCTGGAAGATCGATCCGGCCTCCTCCATGCCCTTCCTCAGCTCCAGGGCATTGATCAGATTTCCGTTATGGGCCGCGGCGATCTGCCCTTTCTTGAATCGTATGCGTATGGGCTGCGCGTTGATCAGTCCTGATCCGCCGGTGGTGGAGTACCGGTTATGGCCGATAGCGGCCGCGCCCGGCAGTCCGGCAATGATGCCGGCGTGCGAAAAAACCGTCCGGACAAGGCCCATCCCCTTGTGGAGGGAAATGACCTTCCCGTCGGACGAGGCGATCCCCGCGCTTTCCTGCCCCCGGTGCTGGAGGGCGTACAGTCCCAGATATGTCTTTTCGGCGGCCTTCGGGTCTCCGAAGATCCCGAACACTCCGCAGGCATCCCTGAGACGGTCGGGGTCATATGTCTGTACGCTTTGCAGCACCGTGCTTTTCCTTTCCGGCAGTCGCAGAATCCCGTACCCGGTTACCGGGAGAGATACCCGTCATAGACAAAGACGACCGTGCCTTTGAGCCACACATCCTCAAAAGCGCCTCCCCTCTCTCTAAAATCGACGGTAAGGGTTCCCCCGGGCATCTCTACCTGAATCGGAGGGGTTCCCGCCCCCTTGAATACACTGCTGATGATCGCTGAGGCCACCGCTCCGGTTCCGCAGGCCATGGTTTCAGCCTCGACACCCCGCTCGTAGGTGCGCGCCCGTATCCGGCCCCGCTCGATGATCTCCACGAAATCCACATTGGTCCCGGTCGGCGCGAAGGCCTGGTGAAATCGAACCGTACGCCCTATCCGCGCCACCTCTTCAGCCGGTATGTCGGCAACGCCGTTTCGGTATATGATTGTGTGCGGGACACCCGTGTTGATGAACCAGCAGGGAACGGTTCCCCCCTCTATCTCCAGGATCATCTCATCCTTCATGGATGAGGGATTTGTCAATTGGATGGCCACCACATCGTCCTCAACGGAGGCGCCGACCAGGCCGGCCATGGTTTCCATCGTCATCCGCTGCGGCGCGATGCCCTGACGCTCGGCATAGGCGGCCGCGCACCGCGCGCCGTTCCCGCACATCTCCGCTTCGCTTCCGTCCGCGTTGAATATGCGCAGCCTGAAATCGGCGGCGTCGCTCGGCTCGATAATCATGAGGCCGTCGGCCCCGATGGAGATCCGGCGCGCGCACCATTCCCGGGCATAGTCGGACCAGGGCGCGGCGCCCTTCCCGGAACGCCCGTCTATGATAATAAAATCATTTCCGTGTCCGGACATCTTTGAAAAACTCACCGATCGATTCACATTTCCACTCACAGCTGAGCCCTCCCTTTCGAAGTCGATGGAGGGGATATGGTCACCCCTCGCCTCAAGCAATATTGATACCAGGAACACAATTGGGTATCCTCGCCACATCCATTTGATTTGTATAACTATTTTAGACGTGTTCTCCGTGTACTGCAATCGAAATATTTCCGTCTGCTACATTACGGTAACATTCTGAAAGGCGATCCACCATTATGTACGAACAGCGGTCTCCCTCTATGCCCCGTGGAAATGGCGTCCTGACGGGATCTGCCGTGCGGCCGAAAGCCGGAAAGAAAAGGAGATCGTTAGAAAACGTTCTTGATAAAATCGACGGCGTTTCTGAAAAGAGAAAGGCCCGCCCCGTCCTCAGGCAGGTTCTCCCGAGTCCAGCGCGGATGGTTGGTGTAATGGAGATAGGCTTCGGGATGGGGCATGAGACCGAATATGCGGCCC
>CAZAST010000035.1:0-4880 GCA_964487805.1 uncultured Syntrophaceae bacterium | reverse complement strand
ACGGCATCCACCGATCCGTTGGGATTGAGGGGATACTCCATGGCGGTTTTTTCATAGGTCGGATCGCTGTACTGCATCACAATCTGATTTCCCGCGCGGAGCCGCTCCAGCACATCCGGGTTGTCCGTCACAATTTTCCCCTCGCCGTGCCTGACAGGAAGGTATATGCCTCGCAGCCCCTTCGTAAAGACACAGGGTGAATCCTGGTTGGTTTTCAGATAGACCCAGCGGTCCTCAAAGCGTCCCGAGTCGTTGAAGGTGAGTGTCACCGTCTGCGTGGCATAGTCGCCCCCGAGCGCGGGAAGGAGACCCAGTTTGATCATGAGCTGAAACCCGTTGCACACGCCCAGGATCAGCTTCCCGTCGCGGATGAAATCCACAAGCTGCCCGTAGAGCTTTTCTCTGCTGCCTCGGATAGTCGCGTGTATGAACCTGTTCGCTCCCGCCTTCGCGGAACCCAGATCATCGCCGTCCAGAAATCCACCCGGTAGATTGAGAAAATGATAATCACCCAGGCGTATTTCCCCGCAGAGGAGCTCGCTTATGTGAACGATGTCAACCACGTCCGACCCGGCGAGCCGGCAGGCGTGGGCCATCTCCATCTCGCAGTTCGTTCCGTTTCCCGTGAGTACGATTGTCTTGACCGTGCGTGCCATATTTCGCTCGTTTTCTCTAAAAATCCAAGGGTTTCTGCCACGCCTCTTTCAGAGAGCCGATGGATTCTTCCAGAATGGTCTTTCCGTTCATCCCGGCCACCCTGAAGATCCCCTCCGACGTCACCGTGCCGATGGGGGCATAGCTGTGTCCCGCCATGATCTCCTCAAAGGCCTCTTTCGCCTGCGGGGAGATGGTCACCACGAATCTGCTCTGAGATTCCGAGAAGAGAAGGTAATCGTCACGCGTGATGCCTTCACGGGGGACGTCTGAAAGGGCGATATCCATCCCGTACCCACCGGCAAAGGCGACTTCCGCGATGGCGATACCGAGCCCCCCGTCGGAGCAATCGTGGCACGAGGCGACGAGGCCGGAGTCGATCGCCCGGCTTAGCGCCCGGTAGAGCTTCTTCGCCCGTTGCGCGTTTACCTTCGGAACGGTATTGCCGATGAATCCGTGCAGGGCGAACCATTCGGACCCTCCCAGCTCTTCGCGGGTTTCTCCCAGGACGTACACCAGGTCTCCGGGCTGCTTGGCGTCCATAGTGACCGCTTTTCTCACATCTTCTATCTTCCCCATAGTGGAAAAAAGGAGGGTTGGCGGGATCGATATCTTGGTTGCACCGATGATGTAATCGTTCTTCATACTGTCTTTCCCGGAGATGCAGGGGACCCCGTAGGCCGTGGTGTAATCGTAGAGCGCCCGGTTCGCGCGGACGAGCTGGGCCAGTTTGTAACGGCCATCCGGATTCTTGTCGGACTCCACCGGGTCGCACCAGCAGAAGTTGTCGATACCGGCCAGGCGGTCGAGTGAGCCCCCCACGGCGACGGCGTTTCTGACCGCCTCGTCGATCGCGCAGGCGGCCATGTGGTAGGTGTCGATATCGCTGTACCGGGGGCAGATGCCGTTCGCCACGACCACCCCTTCGAAGGTGTCCAGGATCGGCCGGATAACAGCCGCGTCACTTGGTCCGTCGTTTGCGGCGCCGACCATCGGCTTGATGGCGCTTCCCCCCTGGACCTCGTGATCGTACTGCCGGACCACCGATTCCTTGCTGCAGATGTTCAGGCGGCCGAGCATCTCTTTGAGCGCCCGCCCCATATCCTCCGGTTCGGGAAAGTCCGGCTCCTTGTGCCGGGGAGGCGTCCACCGGGCGAAAAGCCGCATCTTGGGGAGCCCCTCGTGGAGGAACTGCATGTCGAGATAGGCCACGGTCGCCTCTCCGTAGCGGACATGAAAAATGCCGGAGTCCGTAAAGGTGCCGAGGACGGTGGCCTCCACATCCATCTTCGCGGCGAGGGCGAGGAAAGCCTCGCATTTTTCGGGGGGCACGGCGAGGCTCATCCGTTCCTGTGCCTCCGATATGAGGATCTCCCACGGCTGGAGACCGGCGTATTTCAAAGGGGCCTTTTTGAGATCGATGTTGCATCCCCCGCAGAGGGTGGCCATCTCGCCGATCGACGATGAGAGACCGCCGGCTCCGTTGTCCGTGATCGCCCGATAGAGGTTTTTGTCCCGCGCGATCAGGAGAAAATCGGTCATCTTCTTCTGGGTAATGGGATCGCCGATCTGTACCGCGGTGACCGGCGAGCCCTCGTGGAGTTCTTCCGACGAGAAGGTCGCCCCGTGGATACCGTCTTTTCCGATCCGCCCCCCGGTCATGATGATCACATCCCCGGGGACGATCGCCTTGGAATGGGTGGGCTCCCCTTCGATGCGGGCCGGCATGATGCCCCCCGTTCCGCAGTAGACGAGGGGTTTCCCCAGGTACCGTTCGTCAAAGACCAGACAGCCGTTGACGGTGGGGATACCGCTCTTGTTTCCCCCGTGTTCAACGCCTTCCCGCACGCCGTCGTAGATCCGCCGCGGATGGAGGATCCTCGGGGGGAGGGGCGCGTCATGAAAGGGGGAAGCGAAGCAGAAAACATCGGTGTTGAAAATGAGCTTCGATCCCTTTCCGGTCCCGAAGGGGTCGCGGTTGACGCCCACGATGCCGGTCAGGGCGCCGCCGTACGGGTCGAGCGCCGAAGGGGAATTGTGTGTCTCCACCTTGAACACAAGGTTGTAGTCATCGTTGAACCGGATGATCCCGGCATTGTCCACGAAGACCGACAGGCACCAGTCATCAGCTCCCAGAGATTCCCTGATCTCCTTCGTCGCCTTTTTGATGCAGCTCGAAAAGAGGGAGTCGATGAGCTCCGTCCCTCCCTGCTCGTTCTCATAGGTGATCAGGCTGTTGAAGATCTTGTGCTTGCAGTGCTCGGACCAGGTCTGGGCAAGGCATTCGAGTTCGGCGTCGGTGATCTTTGAACCGAGGCCGACCGATTTCCGTCCATGAAGGACGGACTCGTTGAGCAGATACTCGCGGATGATCTTTATCTCATCGACAGTCAGGGCGAGAACCCGGTTGTTGCTGATCGCCTGAAGCTCTTTATCGCTCACACCCAGGTCGATCTCTTCAGCGATCGGATTGTCATCAATGATCACGCGGGGGATATAGGTGGCGACACCGCGGGCGGAATCCCACTCATCTCTGCCGATGATCTCGTAGCGCTGGATGAGTTCGTTTGCCAGGAGTCCCGACGCGATACGTTCAGCGTCATCCCTGCCGATATTTCCCTTCACGGCATATTGCCGCGAGGTATACACCTGGACGGCATCGTGGCGGCCGAGAAGGAGTTCGATCGCCTCCCGGGCCGTCTTCCCGACGTTGTCCGTGACGCCCGGCCTGAACCCCACCTCGATCAGCCAGTCGAAACCGCCGACGAGGGGCCGGTCGACGGCGTACTCCTGGATGATGGGATCGGAGAGGGGGCCACCCGCCGCAGCCGCCAGATCGTCTCCCGTGAGATTTCCCTCAATGGTGTATACCTCGATGGTCTCGACGCCCGCCACATCGATCCCGAGGTGTTCGACGATCTTGCGCGCCGTCTTTTCTCCGAGGACATCCCTGACGCCCTGTCTGAATCCGACTTCTATTCTGTGGGCCATCTCTGTTTTTCTCACCTCAACACGCCGACGGGACTTTTTCGAATCGGTCCGGTGTTCTATCCCATGAGGGACAGCTCGGGATCCCTGAAAAATGCCAGGTCGGCCACCTTCCGCTCGGCATGTCCGCCGCTCATATCCTCGACTTCGATGCCCCGCCGCTTCAGTTCAGCGGTTTTCCCCCGCAGGTGCTCCGCGGCGGCGCTGTCGATGACATATACCATCCTTCCGCCCTCCCGGGAAAATACCTGGCCGTATGAAATGGGGACCATAGGCGAGGGGTCCTGCAGGAGAGATTCTGCGACGGGCGCGGCCTTGCGGCTCCCGTTCGCGAGAAGCAGTACTGTTTTCGCCCGGTAGACGAGCTCGGCTCCCATGGAGACCGCATACCGGGGGCTGTCTTCCTCCCGCGCGAAATGGCCGTCTTCGACCGCATTGGATACGGTATTCTCGTCGAGCTTTACCAGGAGCATTTCATTTCCCGCGAAGGGAATGCCCGATTCGTGAAAGGCGACATGACCTCTGCCCCCGACGCCGATGATATGGAGATCGATACCGCCTTTTCGCGCGATCTTATTCGCATACCCGTCCAGTATGTCGGTTCTGATCCAGCGGAGATACTCCGATTCCGCGTCCCTTCGTATGACGATAGCCCTTCCCCTGTCGGCTCCCTGTTCTTCCCAGTCTGACGGATGCGCCCGCAGTTCCGACGCCAGTTTTTCCTGATCGATAAGGGTTCCCCAGGGGACGGAGGTCTCTCTGAATTTGTGTCGCAGGAGGCCGAAAAGTTCCTGGATCATGAAATAGCTGTAGCTCTCCGGGTGCAGGGCCCTCTGCTGCGCGTTTTCTCCGGGAAGGCCGACATATTCGTCAAGATTGAAGGTTTCGATCAGGGAGGCGTCTACGTGGTTTGCGTTCACCGCCTTGGCCAGATGTTTGTAAAGACCGGTCGGTGAATTGCCTGTTGCTAGGCCCAGAACGTAGGGGTCTTTTCCGCCGGTTTTCTCTCTGATGTCATCGATCACGATGCGCGCGGCCACCTCGCTCATGTGGTCGAAATCAGAAGTGATCAATACCGTGAACATGCGTTCCCCTTCACTGTAAAATGCGCGATTCTCCTACGCGAGTTTTTCTTTCACCACATCGACGATCCGGCGGCAGCATGTCTCGGTTTCCTCGTTTGTGGACCCCTCCACCATGACGCGGCACATGTTCTGTGTGCCGGAATACCGGACCAG
>CAZAST010000034.1:0-14666 GCA_964487805.1 uncultured Syntrophaceae bacterium | reverse complement strand
CGGAGGAGACCGATGCCATCGTCAATGCCGCCAACTCCGGATTGAGGGGCGGCGGAGGCGTGGATGGTGCCATACACCGGGCGGGTGGCCCCTCCATCATGGAGGAATGCCGGAAAATCGGTTCCTGCCCCACCGGCCAGGCGGTGGTGACCGGTGGGGGCAAACTCAAAGCCCGCTATGTAATACACACGGTTGGACCGGTTTATCGGGGAGGCAGCCGGAGCGAGGCAGGCCTTCTGAAGAGCGCCTATCGGGAGAGCCTCAAACGGGTGACGGAGAAGGGACTCAAAAGCGTATCCTTCCCCGCCATCAGCGCGGGGGTGTACGGATATCCCCCGGAAGAGGCGGCCTGTATCGCTCTCACGACAGCGATCGATTATGTGAAAGATCATGATGAGATACAGCTCATCAGATTTGTCCTGTTCAGCCGGGACATATACGATGTATTCTCAAATGAACTGAAACGAATCATGTAATACACAATCGCGCAGCAACGGCGGGAACGCTTCTTGCTAGGATATCCGTTGGCGAGGGATGAACCGCTGAAGTGGTGCTCTTAGCATCGTGAACGGCGCGGCCAATTTTCTTGACATGAACAGACGATGCATATAGCATCCGCCACTTCTTATATTTTGTTCTGGAAGGGCAGGAAGTAGAGATGACCGCAGGTAAACCCATGAAGAAAATCCTTGTTGCCAACAGGGGTGAAATATCCCTCCGCGTTATCCGGACGATTAAGGAACTCGGACTCGAGGCGGTGGCGGTTTACGAGAAACCCGACAAGGAGTCGATGTTCATCAGATTCGCCGATGAGGCTATCATGATAGGGGATGGCCCGAGGAAGGATTATCTCAATATCGACCGCATGATCTGGGCGGCTCGGAAGAGCGGCGCCGACGCCATTCATCCCGGATACGGATTTCTCTCGGAAAACCCCGATTTCTCCAGGGCCTGCGCGGAAGCCGGGATCGCCTTTATCGGTCCCCCGGCGGGTGTCATGCACGATCTGGGGAACAAGATCGTTGCCAGGGAAATCATGGAAAAGGCCGGGATCCCCGTTATACCGGGAACCGGCAATCTACCGCAGGGGGATGAAGGGGTGCAGGAGGCCGTCGCCTTCGGCGAGAAATACGGCTATCCCCTCATGCTGAAAGCCTCTTCCGGCGGGGGAGGAAGAGGTATCCGAAAGGTGAGAGACGGCAAGGATCTCAAGGTTCAGCTTCCCCAGGCGCGGTCGGAGGCCCTCCATGCCTTTAACGACGGAAACGTGTATATAGAAAAATGTGTCGAAAATCCCCGTCATGTCGAGATTCAGATACTGGCGGACCAGCATGGGTCGGTGATCCATCTCGGATCGCGCGATTGTTCTATCCAGCGGAGGCACCAGAAGCTGATCGAAATCGCTCCCGCGGATCTCCCGCCCGATGTGCTCGCATCGATGTGTGAAACGGCGGTGATTGCCGCTCAGAAGGCCGGATATGTCAACGCCGGGACCGTTGAGTTTCTGGTTGATCCCGCAACGAACGAGTTCTGGTTCATGGAAATGAACACCCGTCTCCAGGTTGAACACACCGTTACCGAGGCCCTGACGGGTATCGATATCGTGAGAGAACAGATCATGATCGCCCAGGGCGTCCACCTGGATATCCCCGAGGTGCGCTTTCACCTGCTGGGGAAGGCGATTCAGGTGCGGGTCAATGCCGAAGACCCCAAAAATGATTTCATGCCGGAAGGCGGAAAACAGGTGGAGGTGTATCAGTCTCCGGGCGGGCCCGGTATACGCCTGGATGGAATCGCCTATCAGGGATACAGGATTCCTACCGAATACGATTCGCTCCTGGTCAAGATGACCGTTCGCGGTCACAACTGGGAGCAGACGGTGCAGCGCCTCAAGCGGGCGCTCCAGGATTTTTTGATTGTAGGGCCCAAGACGACGATCCCCTTTTACCTCGCCATCTGCAATGAACCTGATTTCCGAAAGGGTGCCTTTGATACTTCATATCTGGACACACACCCGCAGGTATTCGATTATTCGGAAAATAAGAGGGAGATTGCCAAACTGTCGCAGTTGATCGCCGAGATCCATGCGAAAAAGATAAACCCCTATGCCTATTAAGGCGTTAGGAGCTGAAAGGAATAGCCACAGTGCACCAAAAGGACATTGATGAAAGAATAAGACCCCGCGATCTGTGTGAGAACGGGGCGGCCCACGTTCTCGACCGTATCCGGTCCGGGCAGGGCTACTATATCACCAATACGGAGCGGGACCTCTCCCAGTCCGATTTCAAAAACCGGATCATGCCGCACACCCAGATCCTGGTCTCGAAGGAACGCAATGATGCCGGGTATCTCTCCCTCGAGATAACCGGGGGGGCGTCGATCCATGTCGATATGCTGCGGCGGCAGATCAATCCTTTGGAGAAGCTGGAAATACTCAGTTCGCTCATGCCTGACACGATGTTTCAGACCCTCTGCAGGGGAGTCAATCTCTTCGGCTACCGCCCCTATCCCGAAAACGTGATCCGTCTCACGGTTCAGAGTTTCGCGCGCTACGTTCATCTCTGGAGGGTTTTCGATTTTTTGAATTACATACCCAACATGACGGCGGTTTTCGAAGAGGTCAAAAACGCAGGCTCCATCCTCGAACCCTCCATATGTTTCTCCACGGGACCGGAGCACACCGACGCCTATTACGTGGGCAAGGTCGGGGAAATCCTTGACGTCACCGGGAATGACATTATTCTCTGCATCAAGAACCACGGCGGATTGGGATCTCCCAAGCGGATCGGCGACCTGGTGAGGTCCATCCTGGACAGATACCCGGATCTCATCATTCACTATCACGGTCACAACACCGACGGTAACGATGTGGGAAGGATCGTCGAAGCCGTTCGAAACGGAGCGAAGATCGTCGACGCGGCCGATCATGCCTTTACCGGTTTCTACGGGCCCCCGCCGATCCTCACGGTTATCGACACCCTTGATGAATACGGCCATCGCGCGCTCGGTATAGACCGGCAGGCCGTTATCGATACCTCGAACAAACTGCGCCCGGAGCGGGAGTATTACCGGGACCTCGAGTCTCAATTCTTCGGGTTTGACCCGACGGTTCAGGTCCACAAACTTCCCGGAGGGGCGACGGGATCGAGCTTTGAGCAGGCGGTGAAGGGGGATTTTCTCCACCTCATGACCGAGATTCTTCAAAAGGAACTGCCCCGCGTCCAGACCGAACTGGGGAACTGGTGGAGCGTGACGCCCGGTTCGCAGATCCTGTGGACCACGGCTGTCAACAACGTTCTGAGCGGGAAACGATACAAGGACGCGAATGACGATCTGAAAAACCTCATGCTGGGGCGATACGGAGAGCTCCCTTTCCGTATGCCGTCCGACGATGTCTATGAGGCGGTATTCGGGCCCAACTGGCAAGAAATCGTAGAAAAGGAAAAAGGGTACCAGAAGATAGAGGACATCGATCTGGATGTGGAGAGAAAAGTCCTGGAACGTCGTTTAAAACGGCCGGCCTCCGATGACGAGTTCGTGCTGTACCTCCAGCATCCCAATGATGCGGTGAATTTCTTTAATTTCGAGGAGAAATACGGAAAGACATGGGTTCTGCCTCCCGGCGTGTGGTTCAAGAAGGGCGGGTTCAACCTTGGCGAAACCTTCGAATTCGCCGATGCCTACGGAAAGCACCATGTGGTGGAGATAGGGCCGAAGCGGGCGACCAAAACGGGGGATGCCATCGTCTATCTGAATATCAATTACCACCCGGAGCCCATACTGACGGAACTTGAGTCGGAAGGGGGTCCAAAAAGAAGAGAGACCTCACTCTCCGCTAGGGAGATCGCCGAACTTGCCCAGGCGGGCGACGTGAGATCCCCCCTGAAGGGCACGGTCAGCGAGATTCCCGTCTCCGTGGGGGACGAGGTGTCGGCCGGACAGATTCTGGTGGTTGTTGAAGCGATGAAGATGCTGAACAATATCGTCTCTGAAATAAACGGAACGGTAACGGAGGTGGCGGTATCGCTGGGCGATGCGGTGGATGTGGGCGCACCTCTCGTCATGGTTGAAAAAAAGACGTAGAACCGTGTATCGGAAGAGGGGCGTTACCTGAAAGGTATGGTGCGGTGCTTTACACGTGTTCTTCATTGCTGGTATGGCTTACATAAAAGTTGGTTATGCTCGGCAAACTTGTCTTGACATTTGAATCGTCTATGATACGGTACGCGTGATATGCGGGAATGTGGTTGTAACCTGAATTCATGCTCCGGATCATGTAAGGCGTTTTTTGAGAGAGTGGCAACGCGCGGGAAAAATGGCTGCGGTTTCAAGAGGGATTTCGTGGGAGGGATCTCGAAACGTTTCGTGTTGCACGTTGCATGAAAGGATCTGGGATGGGAAATAAATACTACACCATTCTTGCTATTCCCCAGGGCAAGGGATCGATAAAGAAAACACGTATTTCCGCCGTTTTCCTTTCATTCCTTTCCCTTCTTATCATCAGCGCGCTCGCATCCATTGGGTATCTTTCGTATCACTACGTTCAAACCCGGGCCGATCTCAGGGAACTTGCCAGGCTGGAAGAACTGACCTCTTTTCAGAGAGATCGCCTCGACTTTCTGGCGAGCAAGGTGGTCGACTTCGAGAAGAAGATGGCACACCTCGCGCAGTTCGATAAAAAGATCCGGATCATGACGAATCTTGATAATGATACTCATAAGGGCAGCCAGATGCTCGGTGTCGGCGGGCCGGTCCCCGGCGAGGGCAGGGAAGTGACTCGCGCGGCGGAAGTGGAAGCCTCTCTGATCGACAAGATACATGAACATATGGATGAACTCCTGGACGAAGCGGCCCTCCAAACTGATAGTTTTTCAGAACTGTTCGAATTTTTGAGCAAACAGAAATCAATACTTGCCTCCACCCCTTCCATATGGCCTGTCATAGGCTGGACCACATCCGAGTTCGGATACCGTGTTTCCCCCTTTACGGGGCAGAGGGAGTTTCATCGGGGAATGGATATTGCGACGGAGATCGGTAAGGCGGTCGTCGCTCCCGCAAACGGGGTTGTCGCCAGGGTGGCTGAGGAAAAGGGCATGGGAAATATGGTCGAAATAAACCATGGAAACGGCGTAGTAACGGTCTACGGACATCTTCTCAAAAAGAGCAAGGTCAAGAGTGGCCAGCAGGTAAAGAGGGGAGAAGTAATCGGATATGTGGGCAATTCCGGCAGAAGCACCGGTCCCCACCTCCATTATGGTATCTGCAAGGATGGTATTCACATCGATCCGCGGAGATACCTTTTTTAGAACAAACTGACCCCCGCCCGCATTCCGTCTGTGTGAACACTCCCGGTAATATTGTGTTGCCGGGATTTTTTATGGTGTGATTATGATCGGTTATTTATTGAAAAAAGTGGTGGGCAGCAAGAACGATCGGGAAATTAAACGCCTGAGTGCCGTCATGCGGTGTGTGACCGATCTGGAACCCTCGATCGAGAGGCTGACCGATTCCGAACTCAAAGCGAAGACGCCTTATTTCAAGGAGAAACTGGGGCAGGGCGCCTCTGTTGATGACATCCTTGTCGAGGCCTTTGCCGTTGTCCGGGAGGTTTCGAAGAGGACGTTGAAGATGCGCCCCTTCGATGTGCAGGTGATCGGCGGTATCGTTCTGCACGAAGGAAAAATCGCGGAGATGAAAACGGGCGAAGGGAAGACCCTCGCGTCGACAATGCCGGTCTACCTGAATGCCCTGACCGGCAGGGGCGTTCATGTGGTGACCGTGAACGATTACCTGGCGAAGAGGGACGCGAACTGGATGGGCCCCATCTACGAGTTTCTCGGGCTTTCCGTCGGTGTCATCGTCCACGGGATCAATGATGTGGAGAGGCGCAACGCCTACGGATGTGACGTCACCTACGGGACGAACAACGAATTCGGCTTCGATTACCTGCGCGACAATATGAGTTTTCAGCTCGAGCAGTATGTCCAGCGGGCCTTTTATTACGCCATTGTTGACGAGGTGGACAGCATCCTCATCGACGAGGCGAGGACTCCCCTCATTATCTCCGGGCCCTCCGAAGAGTCCACCGACAAGTATTACCGGATCAATCAGATTATTCCTCACCTGCGAAAGGATCAGGATTACACGATCGACGAGAAGAGCCGGTCGGTGGTGCTGACGGAGGAGGGAGTGGCCAAGACGGAGCGGCTCCTCAATGTGCAGAATCTGTATGAACCGCAGAACATGGAGATCCTCCACCATGTCAATCAGGCCCTGAAGGCGCATACGCTCTTCAGAAGGGATATCGATTACCTCGTCAAGGACGGGCAGGTCATCATCGTGGATGAATTCACGGGAAGGGTGATGCCCGGCCGGAGGTACAGCGATGGCCTTCATCAGGCCCTCGAAGCAAAGGAACGGGTCAAGATAGAGAGGGAAAACCAGACGCTCGCCTCAGTCACCTTCCAGAATTACTTCCGCATGTATGAAAAACTGGCCGGGATGACCGGAACGGCGGATACGGAAGCGACGGAATTCAAGAAGATCTACAACCTCGATGTCGTGGTTATTCCCACCAATATGCCCATGATCCGGATCGATTATTCAGATGTCATCTACAAGACGGAAGAGGAAAAGTTCGAGGCGGCCATCGAGGAGATAAAGACATTGCACGGTCTGAAGCGCCCGGTTCTGGTGGGGACCATTTCCATCGAAAAATCGGAACTCCTCAGCAAACAACTCTCGAAGCGGGGAATCAAACACAATGTGCTGAACGCCAAGAACCACGAGAAGGAAGCGGAGATCATCGCCCAGGCGGGGCAGCCGGGGGCCGTTACCATATCAACCAATATGGCGGGGAGAGGCACCGATATCAAGCTGGGCGAGGGTGTCGCCGATGTGGGCGGCCTCCACATCCTGGGGACCGAGCGCCACGAAAGCCGGCGGATAGACAATCAGCTCAGAGGCCGGTCGGGTCGGCAGGGAGATAAAGGGTCCTCGCGCTTCTATCTTTCGCTGGAAGATGATCTTCTCAGGATATTCGGGGCTGAACGAATCTCGTCCGTCATGGATCGGATCGGTGTGGAAAAGGGAGAACCCATCGAACACAATCTCATCAGCAAGGCCATCGAGAGCGCTCAGAAGCGGGTAGAGGGACAGAACTTCGAGATACGCAAGCACCTCATCGAGTACGACGATGTCATGAACCGCCAGCGGCAGGTTATCTACGAACAGCGCAGGAATGTTCTCGATGGGGACGATCTGTGGTCGACGGTCGCCGACATGTTGCAGGAAATCGTCGAAGATCTGGTCAGCGATTTTCTTGACGAGAAGGTGCGGCCCGACGAATGGGATCTTCAGGGGCTGGGTGATGCCGTATACAAACAGTTTTACCTGAGGCTGCCTTTTGATGATGCGCCCCCTTCGGACATGAACAGGGAGGATGTCACCGAGCGGATCATCGCCGACGTCACGACCCTCCTCCGCGACAAGGAGAAGAGATTCGGCGCGGACCTCATGAAGTATATCATGAGGGTCATCATGCTCCAGGCCATCGACTCCCACTGGAAGGATCACCTCCTCGGAATGGATCACCTCAAGGAAGGCATCGGTCTGCGGGGATACGGTCAGAAAGATCCCGTCAGGGAGTATCAGAAAGAGGGATACGATATGTTCATGGAGATGGTGTATCGTATCAAGGAGGATACTCTTCAGAAACTCTGTATCGTTCAGATACAGAGCAGCGAAGAAGTCAGGCAGATCGAGGAAAAGCAGAAAACGGATTATGTGATGAGCAGGGGAGATGGCGCAGCGGCTCCGGCAACCGTAAAAAGAACGAGTGAAAAGGTGGGGAGAAACGCTCCTTGTCCCTGCGGAAGCGGCAAGAAATACAAGCACTGCTGCGGGAGATGACGGTGATGGATAGAACGGTAGAAGACGTAATACGGATTCCGGGATTTCTCGGCAGTGCGGTGGCCGCCGGGATCAAAAGCGGGGGAGGGGCCGATCTCTCGCTCATTTTTTCGGAAGTTCCCGCCAGGGCGGCCGGTGTGTTCACCACCAACCGGTTTCAGGCGGCGCCGGTTGTTCTCGATCTGGAGCGAATGTCCAGCCACCGTGTCCAATCCATCATAGTCAACAGCGGGAACGCCAACGCGGCGACGGGAGAAGAGGGATATCGGGACGCTGTCGCCATGTCGAAGGCCGTCTCCCATAGGCTGGGCATAGATGACGGCCTTGTTCTGGTGGCGTCCACCGGCATCATCGGCGAGAGGCTTCCTCTGAAAAAAATCGTTGGGGCGGTAGGCCCTCTGGTCGAGGGATTGAGCGCTGACGGTATCCCCGCCGTAGCGGAGGGGATCATGACGACCGACCGGTTTCCCAAGGTGCAGTGGCGGAGGTGTACTGTCGGAGGAAAAGAGATTACTGTCTGCGGCATCGCCAAGGGAGCGGGAATGATAGAGCCGAACATGGCGACCATGCTCTCTTTTGTCCTGACGGATGCCGATATAGACGAGGACTGTCTCGACGGTGTGTTCAGGGAATCCGCCGACAGGAGTTTCAATGCCATCTCGGTGGACGGATGCATGAGCACGAACGACACGGCCCTCATCCTGGCCAACGGTGTGGCCGGCAACAGCTCTATCGATACCTCATCGAATGGACTGACGGCGTTCAGGGATGCCTTGTTCGATGTGATGGAGTCCCTTGCCCGGGACATGGTGAGAGACGGAGAGGGGGCGACGAAATTGATCGAGATAGTCGTGGATACTGCGAAAACGGTCGATGACGCGCGGAAGGTGGCGTATGCGATTGCCCGCTCCAACCTCGTCAAGACGGCGTTTTTCGGCGAGGACCCGAACTGGGGGAGGATCATATCGGCGGCAGGATCGACGGGAGTCCCCTTTTTACCCACCGCGCTGGAACTCTCTATCGAGCATGTGCCCCTCTTTAAGAACGGCAGAGGCGTTGCGGGAAGAGATGCCGCGGAAGTTATGAAAAAGGACACGATACGGGTGCTCGTCCGGCTCGGTATGGGAGACGCCACGTTCAGGGTATACGCCTCCGATCTGTCCCACGAATATGTGGACATAAACGCCCTGTACCGCACGTGATCTCGTTCTTTTGCCTTGATTATTCATGGAGGATATGATATCCCGCTCCAACTTATTACGCTCACCCCTTGATTGCCAGGGAGTTGCCTTCAATCGTGAAGGTCCCGTGGCAAGGTGACGGGGGTGGAGGAAAAAACTGTCAAGGAGAATGGTATGTCGCAGGTATCAATGAAGATGTTGCTCGAATCCGGGGTTCACTTCGGGCATCAGACGAATCGGTGGAATCCCAAAATGAAGCCCTATATCTTCGGGGCGCGGAACGGCATTTATATTATCGATCTTCAGCAGACGGTACAGATGTTTGATGTCGCGTATAACGCCGTTGTCGATGCGGTCGCCTCAGGCGCTGATATCCTCATGGTGGGGACGAAGCGTCAGGCTCAGGAATCCATCAAGACAGAGGCCGAGCGGGCGGGCATGCCCTATGTCAATCAGCGTTGGCTCGGCGGCATGTTGACGAATTTTGTCACCATCAAGAAGAGCGTCGACCGGCTCAACCAGCTCGATACCATGTTTGAGGATGAGAGCATCAACGCATTTCCCAAAAAGGAGATACTGGGTCTTCAGAGGGAGCGGGAAAAACTCCTGAAGGTTCTCGGTGGCATACGAACGATGAAAACCCATCCGGGGATCATGTTCATCGTCGATCCCAAGAAGGAGGGTATCGCCGTCAAGGAAGCGGGGAAACTCGGTATTCCTATCGTGGCTATTGCCGATACCAACTGCGATCCCGATGATATCGATTACATTATCCCGGGGAATGACGATGCTATTCGCGCCATTAAGCTGTTTTCTTCCAAAATCGCCGACGCGGCACTCGAGGGTAAAAGGAGACGGGAGGAACGTATTCAGGCGGAGAGCGACAAGGATCAGGCCGCTACGGACGAAGAAGATGTGCCGGTAAGCGTCGAGGGTAAAGGAAGCGAGTTCCCCGAGGACAGGGAAAAAATGAACGGAGAGGAATACGAGGAGGTACAGTAACATTGGATATTACAGCATCGATGGTCAAAGAGCTGAGAGATAAGACGAATGCGGGGATGATGGACTGCAAGGAGGCGCTTGCCTCCGCCGGCGGCGATTTTGAGAAGGCCGTGGAGTACCTGAGGAAAAAAGGTCTGTCCGCCGCGACCAAGAGGTCTTCGCGGGCGGCGAAGAACGGCATGGTGGAGTCGTATATCCACATGGGCGGAAAGATCGGGGTTATGGTGGAAGTCAACTGCGAGACGGATTTTGTCGGCAAGACGGATAACTTCAGGGAGATGGTCAAGGATATTGCCATGCACATTGCCGCCGCGAATCCCACCTATCTGAAGCCGGAGGATATACCGCAGGATGTGATGGAGCGCGAACGGGGTATTTACCGAGACCAGGCCCTGGCCTCGGGAAAGCCCGAGAAGGTTGTCGATAAGATCATTGACGGGAAGATCGGCAAATTCTATGAGGAGGTATGCCTCCTGAATCAGAAGTTCGTCAAGGATATGGATATCACGGTTCAGACCCTGGTAAACAACATGATCGCCAGCACCGGCGAGAACATAGTCGTTAGAAGATTCGCGCGGTTCCAGCTGGGTGAGGACATATAGGGGTCAAAGACAGGGGAGTAAGGAGTATAGGAGTAAGGAGTAAGAAAATAATCCTCTAATCCTTAATAGACCTGTCCGGATTAGGCTTGAACGGTAATGGACAAACCCATATACAAACGGATTCTCCTGAAACTGAGCGGTGAAGCGCTTTTGGGAAAGGGTTCCTTCGGGATCGATACGGACATGCTCAAGTTCGTGTCGGAGGAGATCAAGGCTGTCAACGCCCTCGGTGTTCAGATAGGGATCGTGATCGGTGGCGGAAATATATTTCGCGGGGTGGAAGCGAGCACCAAGGGAATCGACAGGGTATCCGCCGACTATATCGGGATGCTTGCCACCGCCATGAACAGCCTGGCGCTTCAGAATACCCTCGAGAACAACGGAGTTCCGACGCGCGTTCAGACCGCGATTGAGATGAAAGAGATTGCGGAGCCCTTCATCAAGCGGCGGGCGGTTCGACATCTGGAGAAAGGGCGGGTGGTCATATTTGCCTGCGGTACCGGGAGCCCCTATTTTACGACGGACACAGCGGCCTCGCTGAGGGCCATGGAAATACAGGCTGACGCTCTTCTCAAGGCCACCAAGGTGGACGGCATCTACGATAAGGATCCGGCAAAGGAAAAAAATGCCAGGATATTTCACAGGATCACCTATACCGAGGTGCTGACAAGGGATCTCAAGGTAATGGATTCCACTGCTGTTTCCATGTGCAGAGACAACAATCTCCCCCTTGTCGTGTTTAATATCGAAAAAAAGGGGAATATCCAGGGGGTTGTCTGCGGAGAGACCATCGGCACCGTTGTTGTGGAGGGAGATCGATGACGGATCTGGTATTCGATGCATTGCACGAGACTATGGACAAGGACATACAGTCTCTGGAAAAATCCTTGAACAAGGTGCGCACGGGGAGGGCGTCGGTAGCACTTCTGGACGGTATCAGGGTTGATTATTACGGCACCATGACGCCCCTGAACCAGGTTGCCACCCTTTCAACCCCGGAGAGTCAGCTGATTCTGATCTCCCCGTGGGACAAGGCGGCGCTGGATGCGATCGGGAAGGCGGTCCAGAAATCCGAGCTGGGGCTGGTACCGAACAGCGACGGAAAGGTCATCAGGATCAATATCCCCCCTCTGACGGAGGAGAGGAGGAAGGATCTGGTCAAGGTTGTGCGCAAGATGGCGGAGGAGTCCAAGATACGGCTCCGGAACGCCCGGAGAGACGCCAACAACGACCTCAAAAAACTGAAGACCGATGGCGACATATCGGAAGACACCATGCATGACTGCCAGGATACGGTGCAGAAGATAACCGATGAATATACGGACAAGGTGGACAAGATCATCGCTGCCAAAGAAGCCGAGATTATGGAAATATGACAGGGGAATGGTGGTGGATGAAGGGGCCTCGGGCCCCTTTTTTTGTGCCCCGACTCTGCATGTGCCTCGGAAGATACGGGTTGAAAATGCCAGTATGCTGTGGTACTTGAAAGGCCCGGAATAGATATATGGACAGAATCGTCAAGGAAAAACTCCCGCGCCATATCGCCATCATCATGGATGGCAACGGCAGATGGGCAAAAAAGCACATGCTTAAAAGGGTCATGGGGCACGAGAGGGGCGCCGATGCGGTTCGAATGACCGTCCGTACATGCCGTGAACTGGGCATCCGGTATCTTACCCTGTACGCTTTTTCAGTCGAAAACTGGCAGCGTCCGAAGAATGAGGTGCAGGCCCTCATGTCGCTGTTGGAAACGTACCTCAAGACGGAACTGAGGGAGATGAAAGAGACCGGTATACAGCTCACCGTGATAGGAGAGATCGACGAATTCCCGGAATCAGTCAGAGATCTCCTCGTCAGCGCCATCGAAGAGACATCCGAAAACCGGGAGATGGTGCTCACTCTGGCCCTGGGTTACGGGGGCAGAGACGAGATTGTCCACGCGGTGCGGAACATCGTCCGGGACAGCAGATCCGCCGATATCGATCCGGAAAGTATCACGAGGGAATTCTTTTCACAGCGTCTGTACACCGCCGGTATGCCCGATCCGGATCTGCTGATACGGACAAGCGGGGAGAATCGGTTGAGTAATTTTCTCCTGTGGCAGATGGCCTATACGGAGCTCTATTTCACGGATGTCCTGTGGCCTGATTTCTCAAAGGATGATCTCATCGAGGCTATCGTGGACTATCAAGCCAGGGAACGGCGCTTCGGCCTGACGAGCGAGCAGTAATCAGAGGGTGCATGCCATGAAGCTTCATACGCAAAGATGGATCACCGGGATCGTGTTAGTACCCCCGCTCGTGGCGCTCATTCTGTACGGTTCCTCTCTGCTCTTTTCCATTGTGATAACACTGGTGATCATCTGGGGTGTTTTTGAGTACAACACCATGATTTTCAAGGAAAAAAAGTATCTCGAAAAGACCGAGGGGCTTATCATCGGTCTCTGTATACCACTCGCGGCGTTCATGGGGGGCGTTCCGCTCATGTCCGCTGCCGCCGCCTTTTCACTGATTATTGTTTTGCTGATCTTCCTCACGCGGATGAAGCAGGAACGGGCCGACTTCACGGCGCTCAGCAAAGTCGTCTTCGGCTTCATGTATATACCCTTCCTCATGTCGCACCTGATTCTGCTCCGGCACTCCGAAGGCGGGATCGCCTGGATCTTTTTTATCATCTTCGCCGCCTTTCTGGGTGACATCTCCGCCTTTTATGTTGGGCGGTCTATGGGGAAGAACAAGCTGATACCGACGGTCAGCGCCGGAAAGACCGTAGAGGGGGCGGTGGGGGGCATAGCCGGAACGATGCTCGGATGTGTATTGTTCAAGATTTTTTTCCTCCCCGATCTTTCCTTCATTCACGCGATAACGCTCGGTTTCATGGGGAGCCTCATGGCTCAGTTGGGAGATCTGTGCGAATCGGCCCTCAAGAGGACCGCCATGGTCAAGGATTCGGGGACGCTCCTCCCCGGGCACGGGGGGATATTGGATCGTCTCGACGCTCTCCTCTTTCTCATACCCTTTGTCTATTATTACCGCCTTCTCGTGATCCGATGAAAGCCATATCCATACTGGGATCAACAGGTTCTATCGGGGTCAGCACTCTGGATGTGATAGCCGGGAATCCCTCCCGGTTCAGGGTGGTCGCCCTCGCTGCGGGCAGAAATCTTGAGCTTCTGGAGAGACAGATCGAAACCTTCCGGCCGGAGGTGGTTTCCGTGATCGACGACGACCATGCCCGCCGGCTGCATGCCAGGATCGGATCGACGGCTGTCGCTGTCCTTTCGGGGGATGCCGGTTACAGAGAAGTCGCGTCGCACGGAACAGCGGACATGGTGGTATCGGCCATGGCCGGAGCGGCCGGGCTCTCGCCCACGATGGCGGCTATCGATGCGGGGAAAGACATAGCCCTTGCCAATAAGGAGACAATGGTCATGGCGGGGGGGATGGTTATGGAACGCGCCGCCTCGCGGGGTGTGAAGATCATACCGGTGGACAGTGAGCACAGCGCCATTTTCCAGTGTCTGGCGGGGCACAACAGGGGAGAAGTCCGGAGACTCATCCTGACCGCCTCGGGAGGACCTTTCTACAATCTTCCGAAGGAGCGGTTTGCGGATATACGTCTTGAGGATGCGCTCAGACATCCCAACTGGGAAATGGGGCGGAAGATTACCATCGATTCCGCCACCATGATGAACAAAGGGCTTGAAATAATGGAGGCCATGTGGCTGTTCGGTTTCGACAGGGAACGGATAGCCGTCTGTATCCACCCGCAGAGTGTTGTCCATTCCATGGTGGAATATGTGGATGGTTCCGTCATGGCGCAGATGGCGGTCCCCGATATGAAGGGTCCCATATCGTACGCCCTGGCCTATCCGGAGCGGGTACCCGAAGCCATGTCGTTTCTCGATCTCTGTACGGTCGGAACGCTTGAGTTCTTCGCCCCCGATCCCGGCAGGTTCCCGGCTTTGGAC
>CAZAST010000033.1:0-14722 GCA_964487805.1 uncultured Syntrophaceae bacterium | reverse complement strand
TCCCCGTCCCTTTGCATCCGAACCGATTGCGGGAGCGGGGATTCAACCAGTCGCTCATCCTCGCGCGGCAGGTATCGAAACGGTTTTCCACCCCTGTTGATTTTCTCTCCCTCGGGAAAACGGTTCACACCGAGGCGCAGGTCACACTGTCGGGACGGGCGCGCAGGCTGAATGTGCGGGGGGCCTTTTCGGTGCGGGATCGCGGAAGGGTGGCAGGAGAGAGGATCGTCCTCATAGATGACGTCTACACCACCGGCAGCACCGTGAGGGAGTGCGCGCGAGTTCTGCTGCACAGCGGCGCGCGGGAAGTCGCGGTGCTCACGCTGGCACGGGCATGCGGTCAGGGGGGTACGGTATGAACAAGATACTGTCACGGGATGACCTGCGAGAGAGGGTCGCGCAGATGAAAGGGGAAGGGAAACGGATTGTTTTCACCAACGGCTGTTTTGACATCCTCCACATAGGACATGTCCGATATCTCGAGGAGGCAAAAGGCTTGGGCGACATCCTGGTCCTTGGCCTCAACAGCGACGCGTCGGTACGATCCATCAAGGGGCCCCTCCGGCCTGTTGTTCCTCAGGATGAGAGGGCCTACATAATGGGATCCCTCGAGGTGGTGGACTATGTCACCATATTTGACGAGGAAACGCCGCTCGCCCTGATAGAAGAGATCGCGCCCGATATCTTGGTCAAGGGAGGAGACTGGACGCCGGATACGGTCGTGGGGAGAGAAACGGTGGCACAGCGGGGCGGGCGGATCGTCATCATCCCTCAAATCAGAGAAGGCTCAACGGATAATCCGGCCTCCACGTCCGGAGTCATAGACAGGATTCTCCGGACCTACGGAGGGGGATCATAATTTTCTTTACAAACCTGGATTCATTGTATATAGGACACCATTCAATTTCAAAGCAAGGTGGTGATTGACGTCACATGAAACCGGAGCAGATTGAATATTTCAAAACTCTTTTCACGCAGAAGATAGAAGAGTTATTGGGAGAAGCGGGGAAAACCGTTTCCGAAATGACCGGAGGGACGGAGAGCTTTCCCGATGTGACCGACAGGGCGACCCAGGAATCCGACAGGAACTTCGAGCTGAGGATCAGGGACAGGGAGCGGAAACTGGCAAAGAAGATGAGGGAAGCCCTCCAGCGTATCGAAGACGGCACCTTCGGCATATGCGAGGTGTGCGGGAAAAAGATTTCCGAGAAAAGACTGATGGCGCGTCCGGTAACGACCCTCTGTATAGAATGCAAGACCAAGCAGGAGGAACAGGAAAAACAGCGGGGGGAATAGAAGATCCTGTACTCACGCCTCAACAAGCCCCGATGACGCCATCCCCCTCCCCGGCAACGGCAGGTCGTTTCGCAGCTTTTCACAATCCTCACAGAACGGGGCCCTTCAGGTTCCACCTCCGTCAGGCATGAAAAAACCGGCATCTCATATTGTTGGCATTTTCGCCATATCGCTGATTCTTGCCGCTCCCGGCTGGTGCTCTGTTCTCTCCGCCGAGCAGATGCTGGAACCCTTTCTGAAAGCGACCCAAAAGATCCGCACCGTCACCATCGACATGGAAACCACGATTCATGACAGCGCATACGGCACAGCATCAATCGAGGAGCGTCTTGTCATAGGACAGGGAGGACGATTCAGAGCCGAGAGACGGTTTCCTCAGGGAGAAACTGTTTTCATTCAGGACGGCAGGAAAGCCATTCTGCAAGGGATTGAGAGACCGCACCCCGGCGCGCGCAGGATCGACACCGTTTTCCCCACCATATTCTCCCAGAGATCCATGAAGGATCTTCTCAACGCCTTGAACTTTCTCGGCGTGGACACCCACATTGTCGGCATGGACCGGATCGAACGGCAGGCGGTCTTCGTCATCGGCACGGGTCTCGATACGGCACCGGGAAGCCGGCTGTGGATTGAACGGGAGCGGCGCATCCCCCTGCGTTTCGTCGGTGTGGGGATATCGGACGGCGTGCCCGTCGTACTGAGGGCGGAATACGGTAAATCTCGACAGGTCTCCGGAGATGTGTGGCTCCCCGGAACAATTGAATACTATCGAGATGATATTCCGTGGGTCGTGAGCATCCTGCGCCATATCTCACTGAATGACCGGTTGAGTGAAACGCTCTTCAGGGTACCGGAGCGGGGAGAGGCACACTTCCCGGTTCCTGACTTTCTCAACATCAAGGATTAACAGGTGTTTGTCAATGTAGCGGTGAGCATACCATCCACCGGTCCCTTTACCTACGGCGTGCCGGAAGACCTGGAGGAACGGACAGCCATCGGGAAACGGGCCCTCGTCCCCTTCGGCCGGCGGCGGGTGACCGGCTATATCGTCGAATCAATTCCTTCCACAGACCTCCCATCCGTCAAAAACATCATCGATATTCTTGACAACGAACCCCTCTTCAGCGCGCAGGACCTTGTCTTCTACCGGTGGATCGCGGAATACTATCTCTATCCTCTGGGGAAAACCCTGAAGGCTTTGCTGCCGGGAGGGATAGACGTGGAGAGCAGCCGGTGGGTCTGCCTGTCGGAAACCCGGCAGGCCCCGGAAGACAGGCTGTCCGGGACTCAGCGCGGGATATTGAAGATCCTGGCCGATTATCCGGACGGGGTGCCGGTCACCACCCTGCAAAAAAAGGCCGGAAGGAAGAATCTTCTCCGTGACCTCGACAAACTTCACACCCTGCAGCTCATCAGTGCGGGGGATCGCATCGAAAAGGCCGCGGTAACCAGGAAACAGGAAACGCGGGTGGCGCTCCGGGCGCCCCTTCCCGCGGATATCAGATTGACGGAGAAGCAAAAGAGTATCTGCGATTTTCTGGAAACGCACGGCACAACCGACCTGTCGGCGCTCCGCCTGGAATTCAAAAATGTCCATGCCACGATAAGCCGGATGGAACAGAAGGGTTTGATCGATCTCTCCACGCGTGAGGTCTATCGGTCCCCCGCCCCCGTTACCCATATCGGCGCGAATGCCGATGGCATCCGGCTGAATACGGAGCAGAAGAAGACGCTCGCCGAGATCGTGCGCGGGATCGGTGCCCGGCGGTATCTGCCCTCCCTTCTCCACGGCGTGACCGGAAGCGGAAAGACCGAGGTGTACCTCAAGGCGATCGAGGAAGCCCTGGCGCGGGGAGGAAGCGCCATCTACCTGGTGCCGGAAATCACCCTGACGCCGCAGCTCATGAGCAGGATACTGGACAAATTTGACGGCTCCATAATCGCCGTCCTGCACAGCGGTATCGGCCGAAGCGCGCGGTATGATGAATGGCGGAGGATACAGAGGGGCGACGCCCGCATCATTATCGGGGCGCGATCGGCCATATTCGCCCCTGCGAGAGACCTGCAGCTCATTATCGTCGATGAGGAGCATGATTCCTCATACAAGCAGGAGGATTACCTTCCCTACAATGCGCGCGATCTGGCCATCGTGCGAGCACAGCGTGCGCGCGTTCCCGTCGTTCTGGCCATCGTGCGAGCGAAACAGGCGTCGGCGACAGTGATTCTGGGCTCGGCAACCCCCGCCGTTCAGACCTACTGCAACACGGAAACCAAAGATTTCAAGCTCCTCGAACTGACGAAGCGGGTGGCCGGACGCGATCTCCCCCGCGTCGATATTATCGATATGAAAAAGGAGGGAGGGAGAACGCCTCCCCTCTTCTCCAGGGCTCTGATAGAGGCCGTCGGTGAGACCATCGAGAGGGGCAAACAGACCCTTCTCTTTCTCAACCGGCGCGGTTTTCATACCTTTCTCTACTGCCAGGACTGCGGCTACCAGTTCACGTGTCTCAATTGCTCCGTTTCCATGACCCATCACCTGAGCGACGGCTTCCTGCGCTGCCACTACTGCGGATTCCGTGTCAAAGCCCCCCCGGTCTGCCCCTCATGCGGCGGTTCACGGATACACAGCTACGGCATCGGGACTGAGCGTGTCGAAGAAGAGATCGCGCGACTCTTTCCCGGCGCCCGGGTGGAACGAATGGACAGCGATTCCACCTCAAGGCGGGGGGCGTACAACCGGATCCTTACCGCCCTTGACCGGGGGGAGATCGATATCCTCGTGGGAACCCAGATGATTACGAAGGGGCATGACTTTCCGGGCGTCACCCTGGTCGGGGTGATCTCAGCGGACACCTCCCTGAATATCCCCGATTTCCGTGCGGCGGAAAAAACCTTTCAGATTCTGACACAGGTCTCGGGGAGAGGCGGGAGGGGAGATGCGCCGGGGCGGGTGATCGTCCAGACCATGAACCCGGACAACAGCGCGATACAGCACGCCCGCCGGCACGACTATCTCGGATTTTACCGTGACGAGATCGCCCTGCGCCGGGAGCTCGGATACCCCCCATTCGGCCGTCTCATCAATCTCGTCATCTCCTCGACGAACGAGACTGCTGCTCAGGACTACGTCCGGAAACTGCGTGACCTGACGACTGACATGGCTCGGCGGCAGGGAGGTTCCGTTTCCGTTCTGGGTCCCGCGGAGGCTCCCCTGTACCGGGTGCAGGGGAGATACCGGTGGCAGATGCTTCTCAAGGGGCCGGACGGAGCGGCAGCGCGCGCATTGGTCAGGGATATCCTGTCACAGGGCGCGCCCCCCGGGATACGGCTCAAGGTGGACGTGGACCCGGTCAATTTCATGTAGCGTCTTCCGGTGTCTTCCTGCCCCATTCTGCGTTGCGCAGATCCATGCGTTTTATCTTCCCGCTCACCGTTTTGGGCAACTCGGTGACGAATTCTATCTTCCGGGGGTATTTGTAGGGGGCTGTGGCCCCCTTCACATATTCCTGAAGCTCCCTGACCAGTGTATCGGTCCCCTGAAATCCCGGGGCAAGGACGATAAAGGCCTTGACAACCTCCCCGCGCGTCGGGTCCGGGCTTGAGACAACCGCCGATTCCGCCACGGCGGGATGTTCGATCAAGGCGCTCTCCACCTCGAAGGGACCGATGCGGTACCCCGACGTGAGGATGACATCATCGGCCCGTCCCACGAACCAGAAATACCCGTCTTCATCCACAAAGGCCCGATCGCCCGTCAGGTACCAGTCCCCCCGGTACGATGCCGCGGTCTTTTCGGAATCCTTCCAGTACTCTTTGAAAAGACCCAGAGGGCGCTCCGGTTTGACGCGGACGGCGATGTCGCCTTCCACGTTGGGAGGAAGAACCGTCCCCGCCTCGTCGATCACCTGGAGGTCGAAACCCGGGGTTCTCTTCCCCATGGAACCGAAACGCGGCTCAATGCACGGAAAGCTTGCACAGAGACACACCGTCTCTGTCTGGCCGTACCCGTCCCGGATGGTGATCCCTGTCGCGTTCTCCCAGATCTCGATAATCTCGGCATTGAGCGGCTCGCCGGCGCCCACGCAGTGGCGAAGCGCTGGAAAGGAGCAGCCGCTCAGATCCTGGAGGACCAGCATCCGGTAGAGCGTGGGGGCTCCGCACATGGTCGTAATGGGATATCGCTGGAGGCACGCAATGGTTGTTGCCGGGTCGATACGATCAGCCGTATGGACGAAAATGGCCGCCCCGCACAACCAGGGGCCGAAATAGCTGCTCCACGCGGCCTTCGCCCATCCCGTATCGCTGATGTTCCAGTGAAGATCATCGGGTGTGAGATCAAGCCAGTATTTCCCCGTTACCTGATGTCCGAGGGGATATGAGGAATGGGTGTGGAGGGTCATCTTCGGGTAGCCCGTCGTTCCTGAAGTGAAATAGACGATGGCTCCTTCATCGCTGCGTGTGTCTGCTGTTTCAAATGTCTCCGGGGCACCGCGGAGCGCCTCGTCGTAGGTGATCCACCCTTCCCGGGGTTCTCCGACAATCAGCCGTGTCCTCAGGGTGGGACACCGGTTCAGCACCTGTTCCAGTTTCGGCGCATTCGCGGCATCGGTAATGAAACAGGTCGCCCCCGACGCATTGATTCTATATTCGAGATCTTTGGCGGTAAGCTGGGACGTGCCGGGTGCAATGATAACCCCCATGCGGATGGCGGCGGTGAATATTTCCCACCAGGCGGGGTGACGGTTCAGTATGACTATTGCCACATCCTCCCGCTGAATCCCCTCCCCGTTCAGCACGTTGGCGAGCCTTCTGGAGGCCCGGCTGACATCAAGAAAAGTCCTTTTAGACTCGCTCCCATCCTCCCCGACGCACCACATGGCCAGCTTGTCCGGATCCTTGGCCCACCGGTCCACCACATCTCCCGCAAAGTTGAACCGTTCTGGAATCTTCCAGGTAAACGCTGCGTACTCCTTCTCGTAATCGGTCATGTTCCGTGCCTGAACCATTGATGCCTCCTTTCGCATGTCATGCAGTGTATTCAACCCTCGTAGAACGTACGTAACAGCAGATTTCAGAAAAAAACGGCCCCACACCAAAGAGCATCTTTCGGGCAGGAGATAACCGCACAGACGATCGGCAATCCTCTGCTCCGGAACCCGCGGTCTCTATCCGATCAGAATTTCATCAAGAGAGCGCTTCGGAACATGATGAACACCCCGGTCATCTCTCCAGTAGGTGGTATCACCGGAAGGGGCAACATCGACGATCACCACCTCTTCTTTCGGCTTGCCGAGGGCCACTACGAGAACGATCCCCAGATGTTCGGGGATTGCAATGCTCCTGCGAAGTTTTTCGCGCTGTACGGAGGCGATCATGCACCCCCCCAGTCCCCTTTCCGTCGCGCCGATGAGCATGCTCTGGGCCGCTATCCCGACATCGAATTTCACATAGGGATTGCTGAGCCGTGTATCCTCCAGGATGACGATATATCCCGACGGCCGTTCTCCCTCGGAAGGCCCCGGCCAGTCCTTCAGGGAGGCAGCCCAGGCAAGGGTTGAAAAGATATCGGCGTTCCTGCCGGGATCACAGAAAACCATGTACTTGAGCGGTTGTTTGTTAGCCGCCGACGCGCTCAACCGGGCAAGATCAACCAGCCCTATCAGAGTATCGCGGCTGATGGGAACATCCTGGTAAAACCGTCGGTAACTTCTGTTTTTTACTACCAGATCCCGTATCATGGTCTTGTCCTTTCGTTACTGTTATTCCGCCGGGGTCTGCGGGGGGATCGGGGAAAGCGTGGCCATAATAAATCAAAACGGAGACAAGCTCAAGAGAGGTTTTTCCTCCCGGCCGTTGCGAGTTCCGTCCAAACGAGAGCTCGATTGTCTTCCGTGTTCCCTCAAATATGATTTGACTAACCATCCTCATCATGGCAGAAAAGTGAGTAATGAATTATATACTGCGTATATGCAAGATTTTCTGGATCTGTTTCTGGGCCGGCCTTGCCACGCTTCTCTTATTTCTCCCGATCGTGGCGGCAGCGGTATGGAGCTCCACGGGGAATCTTGCCTTTACCATCTCGCGGGCGTGGGCGTGGATCATGCTGACGGCAACAGGGGTCGGTACCGAGATCAGGGGGCGTGAAAAGATCCGCCCCGGCCAGTCCTATGTCATCATATCGAACCACCAGTCACATTTTGACATACTCGCTCTGGTCACACGTCTCGGGATTCAGTTTCGCTGGATCATCAAGCGGGAACTGCGCTCCGTTCCCCTCTTCGGATTTGCCCTCGATAAATCAAAGAATATCTTCATTGACCGGGCCGACAGGGAGAAAGCTGCGCGGAGCATCCGCGAGGGTATTGGTCGCCTCCCCCCCGGTGTCAGTGTCCTATTTTTTGCCGAGGGGACGAGATCTCTCAACGGCGCGATTCAGCCGTTCAAAAAGGGAGGATTCGCCACGGCCGTGGAGAGCGGCTTCCCCATCCTTCCGGTAACGGTCAATGGCAGCAGAAAGATACTTCCGAAAGGGTCTCTCGCCTTCACACCGGGCTTGATAGAGGTGGTTGTGGGAGATCCCATCGATACCCATGGCTTTACGCACAATACCATCGGAGAGCTGATGGCCGCCACCAGAAGCCGGATCATCGCTGATTTCGATCCCCGTTATCCTTCGGGGAACAAGGCACAAAACCGTCATTGCCTCGCCCTATCGCTGTTCGCACGTGCGCGCTTGTGAGTGGTTGGTGTGCGGGGTGCGAAAAAACTTGCCGTCCAGTACAAAATGGCATAAATAGTGCTAGCTTTTGGGGTGTGTTACTCTTATTCAGGCGATGATAATGAAGAAAAAAGCGCTCGGCTCCGCGATCGGCATCATTCTTATTCTGATCGGCTGGCAGGTATACGACAAGTCTACTCGTTCATCGAAAGGATCGATACAGTCAGATAAGCCCTCTGTTGCCGTCGAAGTGAAACCCGTTCGAAAAGCCACGATTCATGAGATCGGAACATTTACCGGCACGCTTCTGCCGAAGTCACAGTACGTCGTCGCGCCGAAGATCGCCGGGCGTCTGGAAAAGCTCTACGTCAACATAGGAGACCCCGTCGAACGGGGCCAGGTTATCGCACTGATCGATGATGATGAATTCGTTCAGCAGGTGGATCAGGCCCGGGCGGAACTCGATGTGGCCCGTGCCAACACGGAAGAAAACACCAGTGTCCTGAATCTGGCGCGGCGTGAATTTGAGCGGGCCCAATCGCTGCGGGAGAAAAAGATCGTTTCCGAGGCGGAACTGGATGCCGCGGAAGCGCAGTACAAGGCAGCCCTGGCCAGACAAAAGGTGGCCTCCGCACAGGTGGCGCAGAAGGAATCCGAGTTGAAAACGGCGCAAGTGAGGCTCGGATACACACGGATTCAGGCGTCGTGGGAAAACGGGAACGGCCCCAGAGTGGTGGGTGAACGGTTCGCCGATGAGGGAACCATGATGACGGCGAATACCCCTATCGTTTCAGTGATAGATATCAGCGCGCTGAAAGCCGTCATACACGTCATCGAGCGGGATTATCCCCGGATGAAACCGGACCGGCCCGCCATAATCTCAACCGATGCCTTTCCCGACAGGGTCTTCACGGGAAAGATCGCCCGCATCGCCCCCCTCCTGAAAGAAACCGCGAGGCAGGCGCGCGTTGAGATCGATATCCCCAACCCTGATACAATGCTCAAGCCGGGGATGTTCGTCCGTGTGAACATTGAATTTAACCGTCATGAAAACGTTACGGTTGTTCCCGTGGATTCCCTCGTGAAAGACGGGGATGGATGGATCATTTTTCTGATCGACAAGGAACAGATGCGGGCACAGCGCGTCCCGGTCAAACTGGGCATCGTCGACGGCGCTACGGCTGAGATAACGGAACCCTCCATCTCGGGACTCGTCGTGACGGTAGGACAACACCTTCTGGATGACGGCGCCGCGATTTCACTCGCGGGAGAGCCCGGCGGACCATCTTCGTAAGGATCGGTTGATCGTGATGATTGCACGGACACGAGACTCGATGACGAGGGGTATGGAGCGATGAACATCTCCCGTGCCGCCGTTCATCGTCCTGTTTTTACCATCATGGTCATTCTCATGGTCCTGATCCTGGGGGGTGTTTCACTGATGCGTCTCCCAATCGACCTCATGCCCGACATTACCTCTCCGACGCTCACCATTCGAACCCTCTATGAAAACGCCAGTCCCGAGGAGATTGAGGAACTGATCACACGCCCCATCGAAGAGGCGATGAGCGCCGTCCCCGGGGTCGAAAGCGTGTATTCCATTTCTTCGGAAGGGGTCAGCAATGTCCGGGTCACTTTTGTGTGGGGAACCGATCTGGACACGGCATCCAACGATATTCGGGACCGTCTGGATCGAACAATGCCGAAGCTTCCAGAGGATATCGATCGCCCCACCCTGTACAAGTTCGATATTGCCACATTTCCCATCCTGATCTACGGCGCATCGGGCAATATGAACCCCCTTCAGTTGCGGGACCTCATTGACGACCAGATCAAATACCGGGTCGAGCGGATACCCGGTGTCGCGTCGCTCGATGTCTGGGGCGGATACGAACGGGAGATCCAGGTCAATCTCGACGCGGACAAGATCAAGGCCATGGAACTCCCCCTCGATCAGATCATTCATCATATCGAAGCGGGAAACATCAATCTTCCCGCTGGTTCGATCGACCGCGGGCAGTTTGAAATAACCGTGCGTACATCGGGACAATATACGAGCCTTGATCAACTCAGGGAAACCATCGTCGGAATCCGTGACAATGCCCCCATCAAGCTCGGTGATATCGCCAGTGTGGACGATACCTGGAAAAAGATAACCCGCATCATTCTGGTGAATGGAACACCCGGCGTCCGGCTGGGTGTCCGGAAACAATCGGGGGCGAATACGGTGGAGGTCGCGACCGCCGTCCTTGCAGAAACCGAGAGAATCAACCGGGAGATGCCCCATATACAATTGACCCCGATTATCGACACTTCCGATTATATCCGGAATTCGATTACCAACGTCGGCTCGATGGCCCTGTATGGCGGCATTCTGGCGGTGCTGGTTCTGCTTTTCTTCCTCCGCAATATCGTCAGCACGGTGATTATCGCCACGGCGATCCCCATATCCATCATCGCAACCTTCGCCCTCATGTATTTCGGAGGTCTGACCCTTAACATCATGACCCTGGGGGGACTTGCCCTCGGTATCGGGATGCTGGTCGATAATGCCATCGTCGTCCTGGAGAACATATACCGGCACCGGGAATCCGGGGAAGACGCCGAAACGGCCACCATTCGGGGAAGCGGAGAAATCACGTCGGCAATTACGGCCAGTACCCTCACGACGCTGGCTGTTTTCCTGCCTCTTGTCTTCATACGGGGGATGACGGGGATCATGTTCAAACAGCTGGCTCTGGTGGTCAGCTTTGCCCTTGTATGCGCGCTGCTGATAGCTCTGTCACTTATTCCCATGATGGCCGCGAAGTTCCTGCATCCGGGGGCAGATCACACAGGAGATTCAGTGCTTCACAAGCTCTACCGGATCAGTGCCCGCTTTTTCACAGGCCTGGAAGACGGGTATAAACGCCTCCTCCACGTTACCCTCCGTCACAGCGGAATCGTGGCGGCGGGAGTCAGCCTGCTCCTTGGGGCAAGTCTGCTGCTTATACCCCTCATCGGGGTTGAATTCATGCCCGCCACCGATGAGGCGGAGGTCCGGATCGACGCGGAGATGGAGGTCGGGACACGGCTGGAGGTTGTCGCCGAAACATTCAAGGCGATCGGCGCGATCGTCAGAAAAGAGGTTCCGGAAGCCAAAAGCGCGGTAACCAGCATCGGAGGCACAAGCTGGCGATCCCTCGGCTCGCACACGGGCCAAATGCAGGTTGCCCTTACACCCCGATCCGAACGGGTACGCTCCAGCGAAGATATCGCGGCTGACCTGCGCGCAAAACTCGCCCATATACCGGGCTCTGTCATTCGGACCCGCGCGGGGCAGGGCCTTTTTCTCCTGAGCATGTTTTCCGGCGGCGACGCGGAAAAGATTCAGGTTGATATCCGCGGCTTCGATCTGGAAACCGCAGACACACTCGCCCTCAGGGTGAAAGAGGTCGTCGAGAGCGTCGAAGGTGTCACCGATGCTTTGCTCACGCGGGAATCGGGAAGCCCCGAGGAGATCATTCATATTGACCGCCACAAAGCAGCCGACATGGGACTCACGGTTTCTCAGATCGCCAATATGCTCCAGACCACGGTTACGGGAACCCGGGCCAGCGGCTACCGAGACGGCGGAGACGAGTATGACATCCGCGTAAAGATAAAGGAATCCGAAAAACTGGACCTCCGCGAAATCCTCGACATGACGCTGGTCGGAACCGGAGGGGAGCCCATTGTTCTCGGGAATGTCGTCACTATCGATCCCGCCCGGGGGCCGGTTCGCATCGAGCGGAAAGACCAGGAACGGATTGTCACCGTATCGGCCAATACCATGGGCAGGGATGTGGGCTCAATACGGGAGGATATTCAGGAACGGCTTCGCTCCATCGCCGTGCCCCGTGATTTCAGCATCACTTTCGGCGGCGACTATGACGAACAGCAGAAGGCGTTCAGAGAACTACTTTTCAGCCTTCTTCTGGCGCTGGTACTCGTCTACATGGTAATGGCGTCACTGTACGAATCTTTTCTGTATCCTCTTATCGTCATGTTCTCCGTTCCATTCGCCGCGATCGGCGTCACTCTCATCCTCTTTCTGAGCAACACTACTTTTAACGTTCAATCCTATATCGGTTGCATCATGCTGGGCGGAATCGTGGTCAATAACGCCATCCTGCTGGTGGACCATATCAATCTCCTGCGTCGCAGGGATAAGATTCCCCTGCGGGAGGCCATTGAAGAGGCCGGGCGGCGCCGGTTGCGTCCCATACTGATGACCGCCACCACCACCATGCTCGCCATGGTCCCGCTGGCAACAGGTCTGGGCGAAGGAGGCGAAGTGCAGGCGCCGCTCGCCCGCGCCGTAATCGGGGGATTGATCAGCTCGACGCTGATCACCTTGCTGATTGTTCCCACGGTCTATCTGTTGTTCGAAAGACGGACAAAGGCGCAATCAGACAATCGAAACAAGGAAAGACGGGAGTCCTGATCCATGCTGACACACGTTCCAAAACTCCGCACCGTCTTTTTATTGACAGCCATCGTTATGGTTTGCATCCTTTCCTGCGCAACGCCCGAGAGGGCGGAAAGACCTGCCTACACAACTTCACATCTCAATGATACCGCCCCGGAACAGAAGACGACAACACCACCGGCACCCGGGGAACCGGAAACCGTCACAAAAATCGGGCATGATGAGCCCCTGGAGATCACCGTGCAGGATGCTCTCCTCATGGCGCTTGAGAACAACCGGGCCCTCAGAGTGGAACGATTCACCCCCGCCATCACTCAGACGGCGGAGGACGAGGCTCGTGCTGAATTCGATCCTTTTCTCACCGGTGGATATTCGTATGAGCGGGAGAAGAGGGATACCCGTGCCGGCTCGATTACGAGGAAGCTGGAAAATCAGAAAAACGCCACCCTGGGAGTGTCCGGTTATCTGCCGACCGGAACGGACGTGGAGATTGAAGCTTCCACGGACCAGACATGGTCGGATCTTTACAGCGACGACCTGTATGCGACACGACTGGGGCTGAGCGTCACCCAGGCGCTCCTGAGGGGCGCGGGACTCTCCTATAATCTTGCGACGCTCCGCCAGGCCAGAATCGACACAAGCATTTCAAGACATGAACTGCGAGGGTATTCCGAATTTTTGATAGCGCAGGTGGAAGAAACCTACTGGGATTACGCCCTCATACAGCGACAGATCGAGATATTTCTCGAATCCCTGAAACTGGCGGAACAGCAGAAAAGCGAAACGGAAGAAATGATCAGGATCGGTTCTCTGGCGGAATCGGAACTGGCCGCGGCGGAGGCTGAAATAGCCCTCAGGAGGGAGAGCCTCATCAATGCCCGGAGCGATCTGGAAAAAACGCGCCTGAATATGCTGCGACTTCTTAATCCTCCCGGATCCGATCCGTGGGGGCGCCACATCGCGCTTCTTCATCGTCCCGTCGTCCCCGATGTGACACTCGATGACGTGGACGCACATGTCCGGGTCGCTCTTCGTATGCGCCCGGACCTCAACCAGGCGCGGCTGAGACTGGAACGGGGCGATCTTGAAACGGTCAAAACGAAAAATGGATTACTCCCGAAAATGGACTTCTTTATCACCCTCGGGAAAACGGGGTACGCGGGTTCCTTCAGCGATTCGTACCACAATATCGATGACAGTTCCTACGATATGCTGGCAGGCATCAGCCTTGAGTACCCCTTCACGAATCGAAAGGCGCGCGCCCTCCATCGCCGGTCCCTCCTCAGCAGGGATCAAATCGAAGAATCCGTTCAGAATCTTTCTCAGCTGGTTCAGGTGGATGTCCGGTCCGCGTATATCGAGGTCAACCGGACAAAGGAGCAGATCGCGGCGAAGGCCGCCACACGGACTCTCCAGGAAGAGAAGGTCCGCATCGAGATGGAGAAATTCCGGGTCGGCAAATCGACAACCCTCCTCGTCGCCCAGGCTCAGCGTGATCTTCTGGCAAGCAAAATTTCCGAGGTCCAGACTATCGCGAGCTATCTCAAATCGCTCATCGAGCTTTACCGGCTTGAGGGATCTCTCCTGGAACGCCGCGGCATTGCCGCTCCAGGCAGCGTGGTGACAGAGTAGCCCAGACCTTCAAAAAGACGGCGGGGCACCACATACACCTCTTTCCGTTTCTGCTTCCCCATGCATAAAAAGCCCGGCTTGTCGTCTGAATCCCGATATTTCAGAACCCCTCTGGCCTGAGTCGCGCGTAGTAACTTCCCGATGTATAGATGGGCCCGAGGGGATTGTGCCCCGAGACCCAGACCTTGACCGCCAGTACCGTGGTCGGGGCGTTGGCATATCGAAAGAAGAGGGAGTCGTGCCCCACGCAGAGACCGAGGGCGATATTGAACTCGGTTTCCGCGTCGTTCATGATCCGAGCCTGGAGTATGGGATTGCACATGGCTTCATAGTTGCCGATGCGGATCTTTTCATTTTCGCGAATACCAATTTCCTCCTTCGGAACGGAACCGACCTTGCAAATGACCGATACGACATCAAATCCCTGGGCTTCCAATATTTGCGTAACGAGCCCCGCTTCCGTGGTCATACCGATGCAAGAGGCGAGTCTAAGCCGGGTGTATTCCATCTTGTGAGCGAACTCGCAAATTTCCTGAATGCGGGTTTTTGTGGGATGTAAGCGGAAGGGCTTTTCGTCCCTGTGGGCGTAGCATTCACCCTCCTGAATGGATGCTTGCCGCGCGAAT
>CAZAST010000032.1:0-14989 GCA_964487805.1 uncultured Syntrophaceae bacterium | reverse complement strand
CCGCTGTCATCGATCTCAACGCCCTCAAGGCGTAGGAGGTTTTTTTTCATCTCTCTCCCCCCGCCGAATCGGCCGATGAACCCGTCGGCCCTCACGACACGGTGACACGGGATAATGAGAGGAAAGGGATTGCGGGCAAGCGCCGTTCCAACAGCCCGCGCGGCCCGCGGCGCGTGAATCGCCTCCGCCAGCACGCCGTAGGACATTACCTTCCCTCGGGGTATGCGCGCCGTCTCACGAAGCACCCTCTCCTGAAATCCACGGAGCCGATCAAGCGCCGCTGAGCGGAGGGAAAATTCGACCTGAATACCCTCAAGGAAACGGCCTACCTCTTTGAATGTTTTTGTCAGATTTGTATGGGATCGCGGGACGGCGCCGGGATACTCCGCACTGATCTTCTCAGAGGTCGGTATACCCGGAAGGGGCAGCACAATGCCAATGACGAACGGTGTCTTTCCCTCGCCCTGCCACACGATACCGACATCACCCAGTGATGACGAGAGCAGATGGTACCAGACCGCGTCTGAGCAGGGCAAGACTCGACCTTCTCGGCGGCGTTCCTCGGAACGGTCCCTTTTCCGAATCAGATCACACCTCTCTCTTGATGACATAATCCGCGATGGCACAGAGGGCCTCCCGGGGGGTTGAGTCTTCGAAGATATCAAGAAGAGATTTCCCCTCATCTACAAGGCTGCCGGCCTTCTCGAGGGAATATTCTATGCCCTTGTATCTATCGATAAGGCGACTGATCTCCTGGATGGAATCTTTGTTGCCGTCCTGCACAGCTTGTTCAATCCTTTTTTTCTCATCGGGGGTGCAGTGTTTAAAGGTCCTGATCAGGGGGAGGGTGATCTTTCCCTCGGCAAGATCCATGCCGATCGTCTTACCGAATGCATCCTCTCTGGCCACATAATCGAGGGTGTCGTCGGTCAGTTGGAAGGCCGTCCCCAGTCTCATGCCGAACTTGGTCAGCGCTTCGACTTTTTCATCGGGTACCTGTGCCAGGATCGCGCCGATGGCGCATGCCGCGGAGATGAGGATGGCCGTCTTTTTTTCGATGATGGAAAAGTATTCCCGTTCGCTGGTGTTGATATCTCCGCTTCGGGCCAGCTGGAGGATCTCTCCCTCAGCCATGGCCGAGGTCGTGATGGAAAGGAGTTTTTGAATCGCCTGGTCCCCGTCTTCGGCCATTATGTTGAAAGAACTCGCGTAGAGATAGTCTCCCACAAGGACGCTTGCGGAATTCCCCCAGATAGTGTTTGCTGACGGTTTTCCCCTCCTGACAACGGCATGATCGATCACGTCATCATGAAGGAGGGATGCCGTATGGATATATTCCATGACTGAGGCCAGGGGAAGCCGCCTGTCCCCCCCGTAACCGCAAAGATCCGAAGATATAATGACCAGAAGAGGCCTCAGTCTCTTGCCGCCGCCCTTGATGATATGATCCGCAATCTCGGGGATGAGTTCCACATAGGAACGCATACGGCTCTCAATGAGCGCTTCAACCTCGTTCATCTCGCCCATATACTTCTGGAAAACATCCTGAATTTCCATAACCCGTTCCCGTCCCGGTCCCGTTTGCCCAGTCTATATTGGATGCCCTTCGAAATGTCAAAGGTTTTCGGGAATCGCGCCCCAGGAGCCCAGGGAATCCACAACCTCAGATGGGGCTTGATGGCAGATCGCCGGCAAAGCATTTCCCCTTAACGCACATTCATTGTTTGACATTTTCCATACACGGTCTTATAAACACTTCGAAAGAAGGTGAGGCGGGAGTCCGATTCGGACCTGTTACGCCTATGCAAAGAGCGAAAAGAGAAGGTCGCAGCCTGTGAACTGGACACATAAATGTATCGCCCTTGTCCTCGGCGGAGGGGGAGCGAGGGGATTCGCGCATATTGGGGTGCTCAAGGCGCTCTCGCGGGAGAAGATCCCTATTGATTTGATCGTGGGAACCAGCAGCGGCGCTCTGATCGGAGGAGCATACGCCAGCGGAATTACACCCCAAGAGGTAGAGCTGAAGATAGGTGAATACCTGAACAGTAAGGAATATCAATCTTCTGCGGTTCGGGCCATAGAACGGGCACATGACGGAGAACGTGTTTCCCTCACCCGGAAATTGCAGGGTTTTTTCCAGAACAAGTTTCTTCTTCTGCAGGCCATGTTTAAACCGGGGATCCTCTCACCGGAAGAGTTCCAGTCCATGATCGACTTCTTCATACCGGACATACTGATCCAGGACACGGTGATTCCCTTCCGGGCCGTCGCCACTGATCTTATCAGCGGTGAGCAGGTCGTCTTTTCCGAAGGGTCTCTGCGGGAAGCCGTCATGATCAGCAGCTCGGTTCCCGGGGCGATAGGACCCAGGCAATTCAGGGGCATGCTTCTCTCCGACGGAGGAATCATCTCCCTGGTCCCGGTCAATGCCGCCCGCAGGGAAGGTGCCGACATCGTCATAGCCGTGGATATTACCCGGGGCATCTTCTCCGATGAAGAGATCGATACGGCACAGGGGATATGCGACAGGGCGTCAGATATAGCCGCGTATCACTTGACGCGGCATGAACTGGCGGCTGCGGACGTCGTGATCCGCCCGCGGGTCGGCAATCTTCACTGGTCCGTTTTCTCCCACGCGGAAAACCTGATCGCCGAAGGTGAAAAGGCCGCTGAAGAAAAGATGCGCGACATCAGGAAGGTGATCCCCTTCTTTACCCGCTTCGGCGGGAGACGGGCCAAAACGTCATCTGCCGCTTTGTAACTATATGCAGCGCTCCTGCGTTATCGTATGGTTCTTCGCCGCCCTGACACCGTTATACCCCTTGATTATTTTCCATAGTGCCATTATACTATGCGCATCTGATTGAATGTTACCGTCGCTCTCACATTTGGACGGTGGAACACGGCTGGAACTAACCTCTCGGATGGATAGAAGGAGAAAGAACTCCATGTATCAGATACCACGCGTCAGTTTTTCCTGTTACAAATTCAAGGCTGAACAAATACGGGAGCGAGCTACCGGACTCGCTTTTGCGGTCTACCGGCCCTTTTTCATGATCCTGTTTCTTCTGGATACTTTTTTGTGCGCCGTCGCGGCGATACCGGCCGCCTCCTTCGGTTCGCAGAACTGGGGGCATGCTGTGGCTCGGTTCTGGTCCCGGTTGAACCTTGCCTTGTCGGGAGTCTCCGTTTCACTGGAGGGAGAAGACCGTATCGATGAGAACCAACCCTATATCGTTATGGCAAATCACCAGAGCCACTACGATGTGTTTGCCTTGATGGGGCTGATCCCCCTACAGCTGAGGTGGGTCATCAAGATGGAGTTGCGCAAGATACCCCTGTTCGGGTACGCATGCGAGAAGGTGGGATACATCTTCATCGACAGGGGTGATCATGAAAAGGCGAAGGAAAGCCTTAAGGCTGCGGGAGAAACGATACGGGCCGGAGCATCGGTCATCTTTTTTCCAGAGGGAACCAGGAGCGTGGACGGCACGCTCAGAACGTTCAAGAAGGGAGGATTCGTCATAGCCCTGGAGGCACGGGTGCCGATTCTACCGGTGACTGTACTCGGAGGAAAGGAAATCCTGCCCAAGGGGAGCCTCCGTATACTACCGGGGGAAATGAAGCTTATTATACATGACCCCATCTCCGTCGAGGGATACACCTATGAAACGAAGGAACAACTCATGGCGCGGGTCAGAACAGCCATAGAAGCGGATCTGGAGTAAGGCGCTGCATCCCCCTTCCGGATTCAACGCGCGCAGAGCTCTTCACCTGAGAGTTTTTCAACAACAACCCAGCCATACAGCACACAATCAATCCCCCGCCGCGCCCTATCGAGCAGCCGGGAGAGTAAACTTTCCCTGCCATGAATCCCTTAGTTCCAGTTCATCATCGATGGCGTTGAGAACCGCCATCTTATTGATTCCCCACGGGGGGGCCAGGTAGATATCCCGGTAGCCGTCCGCCGTGAGACGCTGGATTACCACTCCGGCGGGGAGCACCTCGAGTATATCGCAGACGGTGGTTACATATTCTTCCTGCGATATCATCCGGATATCGCCCTTTTCATACAAGTCGCCGAGGGGGGTGCCGGAGAGGGCCAGGAGGAGATGAATCTTGATCCCCTGGATCGGCAGGGATGCCAGCACCTGTGCCGTCCGCATCATCTCGGTCTTCGTCTCCCCGGGAAGTCCCAGGATAATATGGACGCAGATATTGATGCCGCGCCCGGCGGTCCGGTTAACCGCGTCGAGAAATGTCCCGGAGTCGTGTCCACGGTTGATCAGCGCGAGTGTGCGGTCATGGATTGACTGGAGGCCATATTCCAGCCACACATGCCGGTCCCTCGCGTATCCTTCGAACAGGTCGAGCACCGGATCGGGGACGCAGTCCGGACGGGTGCCGACCGATAGCCCCACGACATCGTCCTGTGCAAGCGCCTCGTCATACAGGGCCTTGAGCCTGTCCACGGGTGCGTAAGTGTTGGTGGCGGTCTGGAAGTAGGCGATGAATTTCTGCGCCCCCCGCTTTCCCCGGTAGAACACCTTGCCCTTTTCAATCTGCTCAGTCACCGATGGGAGGGGACCCTGTCGCCGCAGCCGTGAGAAGCGGCCGTCACAGTAGATGCACCCGCCGTACCCCAGCTTCCCGTCGCGATTGGGGCAGATGAATCCGGCATCGATCTGCAGTTTGTAAACCCTGCACCCGAAGCGGTTCACGAAGAAACTTTTCAAATCGTAGTATCGTTTCCTATTGTTCCAGAATTGCGGTTTCTGCATCACTGCCCCTGCAGCGCTTACCGGGACGCCTATTTTTTTATTGTCTTTTCGCGGTCAATGCTATTAGACTGCCGCTGGTATTTCAAGCGATTATATCAGGGTGCGCGCATGAGTTTTCCGGATGAATTTGATCTGATCGTAGTCGGAGCGGGCCATGCCGGCTGCGAGGGGGCACTCGCGGCCGCGCGGATGGGATGCCGGACGCTCCTCTTCAACATCAATCTCGACTCCATCGCCCTTATGTCCTGCAACCCCGCAATCGGAGGTCTCGCCAAGGGGCAGTTGGTCAAGGAGATCGACGCCCTCGGGGGCGAGATGGGAAAGATAGCCGACCGGACGGCCTGCCACTTCAGACTCCTCAACCGGTCCAAGGGATCCGCCGTCCAGTCCTCGCGCGTCCAGTGCGACAAACAGCTCTACCGCCTCGCCATGAAGGAAGTGGTGGAACGGCAGCACAACCTGTACGTGCGGCAGGGGCTGGTGGAAAAACTCGTTGTCGAGGGGGGCAGAATTGCCGGCGTCCTCGACAACACGGGGTTCTTTTACAAAGGCGCAGCGGTGTTAGTTACCACTGGGACCTTCCTCAACGGCCTCGTCCATGTGGGTACCTCGCGTCAGCCGGCGGGGCGGGCGGGGGAGATCGCCTCCATCGGGCTGGCCGAATCGCTCAGGGAGCTGGGGTTCGAGATGGGACGGATGAAAACGGGCACCCCGCCGCGGCTGTGCGCCTCCTCCATCGATTTCTCGGTTCTCGAACAGCAGGACAGCGACCCGGATCCGCGTCCCTTTTCCTTTACCACCGAACGGCTGCGCGATGAGCGTCTTCCCTCCTATTTCTCCAGTACCACGGCCGAGACGCATCGGCTGATTCGGGACAATATCCTGAAATCACCCCTCTACTCCGGCGCCATCACGGGGGTCAGCGCGCGCTATTGCCCCTCCCTTGAGGATAAGGTGATGCGCTTTGCCGACAAGGAGAGCCACCCCGTCGTTCTGGAGTTCGAAGGACTGGAAACGGAAGAGGTTTACGCCAAGGGACTGGGGAACAGCCTTCCTCTGGATTTGCAGGAAAAGCTGGTCCGTTCCGTTCCCGGTCTGGAACAGGCCGAAATCATGCGGAGCGCCTATGCCATCGAATACGATTTCGTCCAGCCCACCCAGCTTACGCAGACCCTCGAGACCAAGCTGGTGAGGGGACTGTATCTCGCCGGTCAGATCAACGGGACGTCCGGCTACGAAGAGGCGGCCGCTCAGGGGATGTGGGCCGGGATCAACGCCGCCCTGGCGGTTCAGAAACGCCCCCCCTTCATCCTCGACCGCTCCGACGCCTACATGGGGGTCCTCGTGGACGATCTGATCACCCGGGGGGTCGACGAACCGTACCGGATGTTCACATCCCGGGCGGAATACCGTCTGATTCTCAGGGAAGACAACGCGACTGTCCGCCTCATGGGAAAGGGATGCGATCTGGGGCTGATTCCGCGCGACCGGTACGGCGAACTGAAAGAGCGGGTGCGGGAAATCCAGACCCGCATCCGGAACCTTTCCGTCACAAAGGTCTTCCCCTCTGTCGGAGTGAATGAAACATTGGAAACACTGAAAACCGCCCCCATCAAAAACCCCATGAGTCTCTCACATCTGCTGAAGCGGCCCGGAATCGCGTACGACGATCTCAAGACCCTGGACGGGTGGGAAGAGATCCCCGACGAGGCCGTGAAGCGGGCGGTTGAAATAGAGATCAAGTATGAGGGATATATCAGGCGACAGATCGAATCGGTCGAACGATTCAAAGGGCTGGAGGGTAAAAAAATACCACCGGGATTCGACTACAGGGCCGTTCCGGGACTTTCCAATGAACTGATCAAAAAGCTGTCAACGGTACAACCGGTTTCAATTGGACAGGCACAGCGGATATCGGGAATGACCCAGGCGGCCCTGACCGCCGTCCTTGTCTGGCTGAAAAAAGCCGAAACGGCCGGGGACACCCCAACGAAAACGCAAATTATCTGATGGAGGAAATGGCATGAATGAGGGATACCGGGCGAGCGACACGGTTACCGCTCTGATAAAAAAGGGGGTCACAATTCCCAACCCCTGCGGTGTGGAGATCGACGATACGGTCAAGCTGGAGAGAATATCGGAGAAGGGGGTCGTCCTCCACTCGGGAACGAAGCTCTGCGGCGCGAAAACACTGATCTGCGAGGGTACTGAACTGGGGTACGAGGGACCGGTGACGGCGGTGGACTGTCAGATAGGGCGACGGGTTAAACTGAACGGAGGATTTTTCAAGGGGTCCGTTTTTCTGGACGGAGTGGAGGTTTCCTACGGCGCTCACGTACGGGAAGGATGCATCCTCGAGGAGGAGGCCCGGACGGCCCACACGGTGGGCCTGAAACAGACGATTCTCTTCCCCTTTGTGACCCTGGGCAGCCTCATCAATTTCTGCGACTGCCTTATGTCGGGAGGAACGGACAGCAAAAATCACAGCGAGGTGGGGAGTTCCTACATCCATTTCAACTACACGCCCAATCAGGACAAGGCCACCGCGTCACTGATCGGGGATGTCCCGACAGGAGTGATGCTCAATCAGCCGCCCATCTTTCTGGGCGGCCAGGGTGGGCTGGTAGGACCCGCGCGGATCGGGCACGGCACCGTCATAGCGGCAGGGACGGTCTACCGGAAGGATTCCCCCGAAGGGGGAAAGCTCCTGAAGGGCGACCTCCTTACGCCCGGCGCGGGGGACTTCCACCGGGGGCTCTACTGCGCCGTGAGCAGAAAGGTTCGCAATAACATATGCTACATCGCTCACCTGCTCACCCTCAAAGAGTGGTACCTTCATGTCCGGCGCCCCCTTTTCCAGGAAGCTCCACTCGGTGCGGAATTGTGGGTCGGAGCTCTTGAAAAACTGGACATGGCCATCACGGAACGAATAAAGCGCCTGAAGGCGTTTGCAGGGAATATGACGGAATCGGCACGGATCGGCAGAAGCGTTTCGGCCGCGGGGCAACCGGCTACGGACTTCATGGTGGAAGAGGAGATAACTCTGAACTGGCCGCGACTGGAGGAGTGTTTCACGAGGGGATTGGAAGCCTCCGCAGCACTGGATGAACGAAACCGGTTTCTGTCCAGCTTCCACACCGGGCGGCATGCCGGGGCAGGCTACATCGAAACCATCAGGGCGCTGAACGGTGAGACCAAAACGCTCGGGACGGCGTGGCTTCAGGGGATCGTGGACAGGATCACGGGGGAGGCCTTCGCGGCGATTCCCCTGTGTCAATAATACCTGTTCAAGCCGCCATCTCCCCCCGTCGTGTGAAATGAGAACCGCGCCGTGTTGTCGCTGTCGCCCGTCGTAGAAAATGACCGCTCGACGAAGCTGACATTCCCCCCCCCGTCGACAAGGATGACCGTTGAGGAGCGGGTGCCGTAGCCCTCGTTCCTTATAAAGATGGAGGAGAGGACCCGTTCCCACTCAACCCCCACGCCCGTATCCGGGAGATGCCGGTCATCGGGGTGGGTGGTGTCGGCGAGGACACGGAATACCTCCTCGGGAGAGACATCCCGGCAATCCGATATGAGGTCTTCCAACAGTCTCTTCCCCCGTTCCACCTTCGGCCAGGAGGTGTCCAGGAGGCGATTGCTGATTCCATGCATGCCGGGCGAAATTTTCTGGAATGCGTCGGTCATGTTCGAAAAATGAAAAAGGTCGCCCCCCTCTCCCAGAATCAGATTGAAGCCGTTGTATCTGCCCGCGTCGGCCCGTATCCGCCGAATATATTCCTCCGGCAATTCGTCGCCGCGGAGAAAGCCGCTGACTAGGGTGCCCCGTGAAGGGGCATGATCCTTCACGGCGCGGGGATCCCGATAGTTGGTGATCGCCGCGAGACGTCCCGTCCTCGTGATCCCAAGCCAGGTCCCCCCTCCTCTCAGGTCTCGCCCCGCCAGGATGTGTGGGGCATCATCCCAGAAGGCGGCCGGGGCGGTGGGGCGTTCGTAGAATTCGTCCCGGTTCGCCGCGAGGATGAGCCGATATGAAGGATGGGATCGGTATGAAAAGAGTATGAGACACATGGCCGTTCCCCTATATTCTTTCCCCGACCTTTTCCACGATCGAGGACATGACATCCCCCGCTTTTCCCTCGATCAGGATATCGGCCCGTGAGTCGTACGGGGTGTCGCCGATGTTGACTATGATGAGCCGCGCTCCCGCATTCGTAGCGTATGCCGGCATCAGGGCCGCCGGATGCACGACAAGGGATGATCCCACGACGAGGAAGAGATCGCACCGCGTGGAGTGAGCCGTGGCTGCGTTCAAGGCGTCAGGGGGGAGCATCTCTCCGAAGAAAACGACATCGGGTTTCAGTGTGCCCCGGCACCGCTCGCACTCGGGAACCTCAATCCCCGTCCGCAAAACCTCCCTGATCCTGTCGACGCTGTATCGTTCGCCGCACTTCAGACATCTGGTCCACTGCATGGTTCCGTGCAGTTCGAAGACCCGGTCCGGTGAGTTTCCCGCCTTCTGGTGGAGATTATCGATGTTCTGGGTAATGACGCAGTCGATTTTTTCCATTTCTTCCAACCGGGCAATGGCATAGTGGGCCCTGTTTGGCTGGACGCTGGAGAAAAGATCCTCTTCCACCAGAATCTTCCATTGCTTTCTGCGGGTTTCTCTGCTGCTTATGAATTTATCTATGGTGAAATCGTCGGGGTCAAACCGGGCCCATATCCCCCCCGGTCCCCGGAAATCGGGAATGCCCGATTCGGTGCTGACCCCGGCGCCGGTGAAAACCACCAGCCTCCGGGAGGCCACGATCATCTCGGCTGCCGCCTCGATCCGGGCATCCAGATCGTTAACACGCATGATCCCATCCCCTTTTGTTGCCGCGGAGTGTTCCTTTCGACGGCGCAGGATCACCCCTTGAGACCGTACTTCCTCAGTTTGTAACGAAGTGTCCGCTCCGTTATTCCCAACAGCTCAGCCGCCCGGGTCTGGTTGTTCCCTGTTTCTTCCAAGGCCTCCTCTATGCGCGTCCGTTCCAGAGACTCGATTTCGTCCTTGAGAGCTCCTCCATCCTTATGTTCGGTGAAGTGCTCGGAAGAGGTATCTTCAAAGGGGAGATCTCTCACGGATATAATACGGTCCCGTGCTATGACCACCGCGCGCTCGATGATATTTTCCAGTTCCCTTACGTTCCCCGGATAATCGTATTTCAAGAGGGTATCCATCGCTTCGTTGCTGAGTCCCGTTATCTTCTTCTCGTTTTCCGCGGAGAATTTTTGTGTGAAATATTCTATGAGCAAGGGGATATCTCCTCTCCGGTCCCTGAGAGGCGGAATGGTCATGGAGACCACATTCAGCCGGTAGAAAAGGTCCTCTCTGAAGGCCCCCTCCTGCACTCGCTCTTCCAGATTCCGGTTGGTCGCGCTGATGATCCTCACATCAGCCCGGATGGTCTGATTGCCTCCGAGCCGCTGGAATTCCCGCTCCTGAAGAAACCGGAGAAGCTTTACCTGCACCGGGGGGGAAAGCTCACCGATCTCATCGAGAAAAAGGGTTCCCCCATCCGCCTCTTCGAACCGTCCGATTCTCCGCGCGGTTGCCCCTGTAAAGGCCCCTTTCTCATGTCCAAAGAGTTCGCTCTCCAACAGGGTTTCGGGAATGGCTCCGCAATTGACCACGATCATTGGTTTCCCCGAACGAGGGCTCGTTGCGTGGATCAGCCGCGCGAAGACCTCCTTCCCTGTTCCGCTCTCCCCCTGTATGAGAACCGTGGCCCGGCTCGACGCGACCCTCCCCGCCATGTTGACAATCGATTCCATTGCTGGATCTTTGTAGATGAGCTGCCCCGTCGACAGTTCCTTCTTCCAGAGTTTCCTGCGGAGAATCTCATTCTCCCTGATGAGAGTCTGCCGTTCAGCGATTCTGCCGATCAGGACCAAGAGTTCGTCCAGATCGATGGGCTTGCTGATATAATCGACCGCACCGAGCTTCATGGCGTCGACCGCCGTTTCGATCGTGCCGTAGGCCGTCATCATCACAACGCTGATCTGAGGGTTGAGTTTCTTTATCTCTCTCAGGACATCAATCCCGTTCATTCCCGGCATTTTGTAGTCAAGGAGGAGCAGATCGAAATGGCCGTCGCGAACCTGTCTGATCGCTCGATCCCCATCCTCGGCACCTGCAACCGTATGCCCTTCAGAAGCGAGGAATTCCGTGAGCATCTTCCGTTGCGTCTCGCCGTCTTCAACAACCAGGATGTTCAATCTGTCCATCACTCATTCCCTTTCCCCTGTCCGACAAAGGGAGCAGAACATCAAACGTTGTTCCCACCCCCACCGCGCTTTCAACGCGGATCTCACCGCCGTGTCCCCGAATGATCTCATGAGCCAGGGCCAGACCGAGCCCCAGTCCCTTTTCTTTCGTCGTATATTCGGGATCGAATATGTGATCGATTTCACCGGCTGTCAAGCCGCACCCCGTATCGGATATCCTGATGCTTACCATCCCGGTTCCGTTCCGCCTGGCCGAAATTTCGATACGCCCCTGTCCGGCGATCGCCTCCATGGCGTTTTTCAGGAGGTTGTAGAAAGCCTGGCGCAATTTGTCCATATCCATCGGTATGAAGAGAGGATCATTCCCTTCCCATTCGGTCCTGATGGCAATACCCTTGAGATCGGCTTCCTCCCGGATGAGACTGGCCATCCGCTCCAGGACCGTGGTGATGGACTCGTTAGTGAACTCCAGCCGGCGGCTCCGGGAAAAGATAACGAATTCTTCCACAATCCTGTTCAGCCTCTTTATCTCATCGCGGATAATACCCGTAATGTTCTGAAACCCCCCTTTTTTCTCCTCCTCAGCGGGAGCATACTCGCGGCGGATTCTCTGGCTCGCCATACTGATCGCGTTGAGAGGATTCCTGATTTCATGAGCCACGCCGGCCGCAAGCTGTCCCAAGGCGGAGAGTTTTTCGGCCTGCTGGAGTCGCTTCCCCATTTCCTCCATCCTGAGCGAATATTTTTTCTGATTGAGGTAAATGGCAAACATGGACAGGATACCTATCGCCATAATAAAGATTGTGGAAATGATCATCCTGTTCCTGTTTTCCCGGAGGATCCGGTCACTGCTTTCACGGTTCAACCCGACCCGGGCAAACCCGGCAACCTTTTGATCAAGGCGGATGGGAACGGTAATCTCGAGAAGATCAACCCCGCCGAAGGTTGTCTTCCGACTCGCCATTTCCAATTTCTCCTTCAGGACATCCAGGGCAACATCGTCGATCTTTTCGCTCTCTTCCCGCAGTTCTCCCGCCCGACCCAGGACTTTTCCGTGTTCACTGATAACAATCAGATACTGCAATCCCTGGCCGATTCCAACGTCATCGATCGCCTTTCCTATGGCTATTTTCGCGCTCCAGTATCTGAGACCTGCATTGTCGAGAGCCATCAGGATGGTCCCGCTGCCGTCCTTCCGGCGGAGAGCGATATACCCCACCTCATTGAGCTTCCCGAACCGGTTAAAGAGATCAACAATCAGGTCCTTTCCCTCCCCCATTTTCTCCTTCGATTCGGGGAGAATATCCGTGATAAATTCACGGCTTTTGAAGACAATTGTGCCCCCCTCATCAAGAACGGCGATGAGCCACAGATTTTCACGGTCCGCGAGTCTGCGCAGGGCGTCCTCATCGAGATGCTCCGCCCTCCACTCATTATCTATTTCCCGGGCCAACGCAACCAAACCCTTGACCAGGGCCTCCTGGGGAGAGAACTCCTCATCCCGCAGGGGAACGAAGGCGTTGATGCCGTCCCCCCGATCCTCCTTGAGGGTTTGGTAAAGATAGGCGAGATTTTCCTGGGCTACATTCTCGACCGTGGTCACGATATCAAGCCCCCTGTTTTCCATGAAACGCACCAGCGTCCTGTCGAGACGCCCCAGATCCATGATGCCCATAACCAGTATAAGTGAAAGAAAGAGGAGCATGACGAGGGCAACGATCAGCGGGCGCAGGAAGGCTCCGCCGTATCGAGGTGACACGGTATGCCACGTCATATCTCCAGGAAGTTTCATCTATCCGTCTCCGAAGTACGCTCGATTACATTCCCGCTCTGCGTGCACGCCTGACCCTCCAGCCCACTGCGGGTCAAATCGGATCAACGAACCGAATCGGTATGTTCTAATATATTTCGTATATCACAACTGATACACTGAGAATAGTTCGAATGATTGAAAAAGTTCGACAATTTTGTCGAATCTTGCCCTACCCACGACATCCTCTAACCTACTATTCTTACTATGGTTCTGTGGTATCACCGCTGCGGGCTCGACACTTTTTTCCGTCCCCTGACACGTTCTCCGAAGGCGATATCCCATCATTCTCTTTGAATATCAACGTGTTATACGTTCAGGCATGGAATGTGCTGAGTGTAAGACAACGATGCTGGAAAAGCCCTCCTGTTTTTCTGGCTTCAACCCTTGTGGAAAAGGATCAGAGGCTTCCACCTCCTCGGAGCCTCTGATCCATCATTCCTCATCATGTGCACGTTATACTCCATCTTACTTTCCATCAGTTTCTTCGATGCCTTACAATAAGATTGACACGGACCATTCAAACGGGTACGGTTCCGCACTGAACATATCAGAGGGAGCATCTTATGAAAACACGCATGACTGAGCTCTTCGGTATCAAATACCCTATTATGCTGGCCGGGATGAGCTGGATCAGCACTCCGGAAATGGTAGCGGCAGTTTCCAACGCCGGCGGGTTGGGAATTCTGGCAACAGGGCCTTTGAACGCACAAGAAACACGGGCAGGCATCAGAAAGGTGCGCGAAATGACCGACAAACCCTTCGGAGCGAACGCAACCCTTCTCTTTCCGGGGGCGAAGGAAAACGCACAGGTCCTCCTTGAGGAAGAGGTCCCCGTCATCAATTTTTCCCTCGGCAAGGGCGACTGGATCGCACAAGGGGCTCACCAATACGGGGGAAAGGTAATTGCCACCGTCGTCAATGAACAACATGGACTCGCGGCCGAAAGGCAGGGAGCCGACGGCCTCGTTGTCACCGGACATGAAGCGGCAGCGCACGGGGGCGAAGCCACGTCTCTGGTGCTGATACCCGCCATGGTGGATCTGGTCAATATCCCCGTCATTGCAGCAGGCGGGTTCGCGGACGGCAGGGGTCTGGCGGCGGCCCTGGCGCTCGGAGCCGAAGGTATTTCCATGGGGACACGGTTGATGGCTACGGTGGAAAGCGGGCTCCATGAAAACTACAAGAAACTCTCCCTCGAAAAAGGGGTGCGCGACACCATCTACGGAGACTATTTCGATGGCCTGGGGTGCCGTTCGTTGAAGACTCCGGCGGCCATCAAGGCGTACCGGAAGGGATTTCTGGGAATGCCCAATTTTCTCGCCGCGCTCAGCAACTCACGGGACATCGCCAGGATGCTGAATCTTCCCTATCTGAAGCTCTTTATGGGGGTTCTTGCCTCCGGGGTTAAGAATTCAGTGATGATGGCCTATCTCGCCAATGCCTTCAAGGCAATAAGCCTGGCAACGGAAGGAGGAGACATGACCCGGGGCGTCCTGACCGTCGGGCAGGCCACCGGCCTTCTTCACGATATTCCCGCCGTTGCCGATCTGTTTGAAAGGATGATCAACGAGACGCAAGAGGCCGAAAAGAAACTCTCCGCACACCTGGAATAGGTGTGCGGAATACTCGAGTCCCGACGCTTTATCGCGTGGTGTCAGGGAGTTCCGCCTCAGCTCAACCGACGCGGACAACACGAACGGGGAACCATCCCCGACGGATGTGGATTACTCGGTTCGTAACTGCAATATCCTTCTCGCCTCCGCGGGGGTAGCCACCTCTCTGCCGAATTCACCAATGACTTTCTTGGCTTTCTCAACAAAATCAACGTTTGATTTGGCAAGCACTCCCTTGGAGAGATAGACGTTATCTTCCATGCCGACTCTGACATGCCCGCCGGTAATGACGGTCATGTACATGATGGTGAGATGCTGGGCCCCAATTCCGAAGGCGGAGAATGTCGAGCCCTCGGGAAGCTGGCTTTTCAAATGCATGAAATTTTCTATGGTTGCCGTCATGCCGCCCGGCGCGCCCAGGCAGAGTTGGAAGTGCATGGGGGCTTTGATCAGGCCCTTGTTTCCGTAATACAGCGAATTGTAGAGCATTCCCGTATCGAATATCTCGA
>CAZAST010000031.1:0-15012 GCA_964487805.1 uncultured Syntrophaceae bacterium | reverse complement strand
CGTCTCCCTGCGTCGTATAGTTCCAGAAATTGACATCCACCACGAGGAAGGCATCAGCATTGCACGCCTCACCGATATGCCGGCTCAGGTCGGGATCGGAGAAGTGTACCGTCTTGAGTTTCGCAAGGTAATCGGAAACGGCTTTGCGCAGGGTCGCGTCCCGTTCCGTCAGCTTCGCCAGATCTCTCGGCGACAGTACCGTGGAGAACCACCCTTTCCCCTTGACGGCATCCGCGATAAGATCGCCCGCCACATCCCCCGCCTCTTTCTCATAAACGCCCGGATTTACTGAAAGCACGCATATCGTTTCAGGATGAAATGTCTCTATGCCGGGCGTGACCTGGGAGTAACGAAGCTCGGCGCAGGATGAAAGCATCACCCAGAACACCGCCGCACAGATTAAGGCAGAAACTTTTCTCCGCATTATCGTCCCCTCCGGACAGGCGTTCTACAGTTTCGATGCGACAAGCCAGAGACAGGCGCCCGCCCCGGCAATGATATAATTCAGACCCAGCAACCCTTCCAGGGCCATCCGGGAAAACCGCGTTTTTCTATCACAAAGTCCCTGACAAATCCATATATAAAACAGCGGCAGAAGCAGTACCAGGCTCACGGAAGGAACACACCCGAAGGGAAATGCCGCGATCAGCACGCCCCCCGTGAGAAGGGTCATTGCCTGCAACAGGAGCCGGGCAGGTCCTTCTCCCATCACGATGGGTATTGTTTCCCGGCCGATCAGCCGGTCGCTCTGTATATCCAGAGTATCGGAGAGGACCGATTTTGAGAAGACCAGGGTAAAGACGAAGACAAAGGCCACCGCCATGCCGCAGGTGATATCCAGACTGACGCTTATCTGCGGGATGACGGCGGTGACGGAAGCCCACGCCACGGCGGTAAAAAAGTTCTTTGACCCGGGGAGATCCTCCAACCGTTTCCCCCACACATTGACCGTGTAGAGAACGCCGAAGAGCGCAACCGCGCCAACCAGGATGAAGGGGGCCGGTCCCGCCATGAAGGACAATAGAAGTGCGAGGGTGATGGAAGCGACAGCGGCCGTCATGTAGATTTTCTTGTGCCGTATGTACGACTTTTCCCGGAAACTTCCCTTGATCCGTCCGAAACTCCGTCCCTGCAGCCGATTGATGGTATGAATGGCATACACGCATAGCGAAGCGATCATAAGGTGTGACGCGCTCACCGGGAGGCGCTGGAGCAGCATGCTGACCAGGGAGAGGAACCCGGCACCGATGGCGGAGGAGATATCCGTCCGGACCAGAGATATCCAGAAATCGTACAGTCCTCTCAATCCCCCCGGCAGTTCCCCCTTCCGCTCGTGGATCAAGAAATCGATGACCCCTTCCGTAATCCAGTTCGGCGTGGATGCCCCCGCGGACACACCGATGCTCCCGCGCCAATCCAGATCAACCCCGTCAAGCTCCTCGCTGGTCTCCACGTGGAGCGTGCGGGCCCCGCATTCCCGGGATATCTCCGCAAGCCGCCGGGTATTCGCGCTGTCCTTCCCCCCCACGATAATCATACCATCCAGTTCGGAGGCCATCTTTTTGATCTCCGCCTGTCGCCTCTCGGTGGAATCACATATGGTGTCAAATACAAGGGCGTCCGGAAATGCGCGTTTGATGTCCCCCGTGATCTCTTTGTATTTCGCCGAATCCTGCGTGGTCTGGGCGACGACACAGAGCTTTCCGGTGCGGGGCAGCGTCGCGACGTCCTTCGGATCATTGATGACCACGCCCTTCCCCGACGCGTATCCGAGAAGGCTCGCAACCTCGGGGTGCTCCCTGTCTCCCACAATGACCACCCCGTGACCTCTCGAGGCATGTTTCTTGATGATCGCCTGGACGCTCGCGACACGCGGACAGGTGGCATCCACGATCTCCAGCCCTTTTTCCTTGATTCGCTCCCGTTCCCGGGGGGAGATCCCGTGGGCTCGTATCACTATGATTCCGTCCTGAATTGCGTCGATATTCTCCACAGGGACAACCCCGCGTTCCCGAAGCAGTTCGACCGTCTGGGGATTGTGTATCAGGGGACCGTAGGTATAGACCTTTGCATCTCCCCGGTGGCGGGTCAGCGCGAGGACCATGTCGACCGCCCTCTTCACGCCCATGCAAAAACCGGCTGTTTCAGCAAGCCTGATTCCCACTTCTTTCCTCGTTTACGATGTTATCGCCTGCGGGCATACAGGAAAAATTCCCTGTTGCCGGCCGGACCGGTAATAGGCGATTCGCAGGTCCCCATCACCACAAGACCCAGTTTCTCTGAAAATGACACGATCTCCTCAACAACCCGGCGATGCACGGCGGGATCCCGCACAACCCCCTTGCCCACCTCGCCTCTCCCCGCCTCGAACTGCGGTTTGATCAGAGCCAGAATGGAGCCTCCCGTGGCTGTGAGGCTGAGGGCTACGGGGAGCACCAGTTTCAGAGAAATAAAAGAGACATCGATAACCGCGAGATCGATTGCGTCCTCTATCCCTTCACCGGAAAAGTATCTGATATTGGTTTTTTCAAAGAGGACCACTCGGTTGTCTGTTCTGAGCTTCCAGTCGATCTGGCCGTATCCCACATCAATGGCGTATACCTTCCTCGCCCCCCGCTGGAGGAGACAATCGGTGAATCCCCCGGTCGAGGCACCGATATCCAGGGCAGCCATACCCGTCACATCGATACCGAAGGTCCTGAGCGCCCCCTCGAGCTTCATGCCCCCCCGGCTGACATAGGGATTCCCTTCCCCCTTGATCCGTATCCCGGCATCGCAGCTGACAAGGGCGCCCGCCTTGTCAATCCGCTCCTCCTCCACCACCACTACCCCCGCCATGATGAGCGCCTTCGCCTTCTCGCGGGTCGGGGCGAGTCCCCTGTCGACCATGAGCCGATCCAGTCTGGTTTTTGAATGATTGTCCTTCATCCGGCCGGGTCCTCGCGGGAAGAGGGGGAAACGGGCTTCTGCACAATCCGCGGCGGCTCAGCGGGGGGCCAGTAGTGCTCGAACGGCCCGCGCTATACCCTGCGCATCGATTCCCTGCTGTTTCCTGAGCTCGGCCTGCGTTCCCTGTTCCACAAAGGTATCCCTGATACCGAGTCGCTTCACCATCATTCCAAACATTCTTTCCTCTTCGAAGATCTCCAGGACCGCGCTGCCAAACCCTCCCATGAGGACATTTTCTTCGACGATAAGGATCGTCTTGCATGCCTTCCCGACTTCGCACAACAAGGCCCCGTCGAGTGGTTTCACAAACCGGCTGTTTACAACGGTCGCTTCGATCCCTTCACCAGCCAACTCCTCCGCGGCATGGAGGGCGGGATATACCGTGGAGCCGATCGCCACAATCCCCACGTCTTTCCCCCTGCGCACGATTTCCGCTTTCCCTATCTCGATGCATGCCGGTTGTTCGTCGAGGGGAACCCCCACGCCACTGCCGCGGGGGTAGCGTATCGACACCGGGCCTCCGCATTCCACGGCCGTCTTGAGCATGTGCTGGAGCTCGTTTTCATCCTTCGGGGCCATGACAACCATATTCGGTATGGAACGCAGGTAGGAGAAATCAAAGAGGCCGTGGTGCGTCGGGCCGTCTTCTCCGACGATCCCTCCCCGGTCGAGCGCGAAGACAACGGGAAGTTTCTGCAGACATACATCGTGGAGCACCTGGTCATACGCCCGCTGGAGAAAGGTGGAGTATATAGCCACAATGGGAACAAAACCCTCCGTAGCGAGACCCGCGGCAAAGGTGACACCATGTTGTTCAGCGATACCAACATCGTAGAACCGTTCGGGGATCTCGATCGCAAACCGATCAAGGCCGGTCCCTCCCGTCATGGCCGCCGTGATCGCTACAATGGCGGGATTCTCTCGCGCCAGTTGCAGCACCGTATCGCCGAACACCGCGGTGTACGAAGGCTTGGCGCCGTTCGAGACGATGGATTTTCCCGTGGCAATATCGAAAGGGCCGATCCCGTGGAACCGGGCGGGGTCTTCCTCGGCGAAGCGGTATCCTTTCCCCTTCTTGGTGATGACATGGACAAGCACGGGCCGCTCCATAGTGCGAACGTTCTCCAGATTCTTGATCAGGTTATCCAGCCGATGACCTTCGAGGGGCCCCACATATTTGAATCCCAGCTCTTCGAACAGCATCCCCGGAAGCACAAACCCCTTCAACGACTCCTCGGCCTTCCGGGCAAACTTGATCACCTGCTCCCCCACACCGGGGACGGTCTTCAGGAAATCGTGGATCTTGGCCCGGAGACGCGTAATCTGCTGTCCCGTCATGGCGCGATTCAGATAGGACGACATGGCTCCTACATTCGGAGAGATCGACATCTCGTTGTCGTTCAGTATGACGATCAGGTCCTTCTCACGCTCCCCGGACCAGTTGAGGGCCTCAAAGGCCATACCGGCCGTCATGGAACCGTCTCCGATGACGGCGATTACCTTGAAATCATCGTCCTTCAGGCATCGGGCGTCGGCGATCCCCGCGGCGGCGGAGATGGAGGTGCTGCTGTGTCCCGCGCCGAAGACATCGTAGACGCTTTCATGCCGTTTGGGAAAGCCGCTGATTCCGCCCATCTTCCTGAGGGTGTGAAATGAATCTCTCCTCCCCGTGATGATCTTGTGCGCGTAGGCCTGGTGCCCCACATCCCAGATTACTTTGTCGCGGGGCGTATCGAAAACGAAATGGACTGCGAGGGTAAGCTCCACCGCTCCGAGAGACGGAGCCAGGTGCCCGCCGTTTTTTGAAACAACCTTCAGCATCTCGTCCCTGATCTCTCCGGCGAGGATGTTCAGTTCTTTTATGTCAAGGCGTCGTATATCTTCAGGGGAATCGATCCCTTCCAGTATGCCTTTCTTTTCAACCATCAAACTATCTCCTCCGTTTCGTCTGGCACATGCCACCCGTAACGCACCCTATGATTTCCGCTCCACCATAAACCGTGCGATCAGCCGCAAAGGCTCGGCCTTTTCATCAAAACGGTCTATGTCTGCCAATGCCCCTTCCACCAGCCCGCGCATCTCCGCCCGGGATCGATCGATCCCTATCAGCGCCGGATAGGTCGCCTTGCCGCGTCCTGTGTCGCTTCCCACATCCTTTCCCAGCACCGCCCGGGAACTTTCGATATCCAGTATGTCGTCCGCTATCTGGAAGGCAAGCCCCACCTTGTCCCCATATGCCGACAGAGCATCGAGATCATCCGACCCGCCACCCGCAAGCAGCGCTCCCGCCCGGATGGAAACGGTTATCAGGGCCTGCGTCTTATGGATATGGATGTACCGGACATGATCCATATCAACTTCTGTTCCCTCCGACCTGAGATCGGCCACCTGGCCCCCCACCATGCCCTGATAGCCCGCTGCTGCCGCAATCTCGCGAATAACCGTCAGCCCTGTTTCAGGGGAGACCCGGGGATGAGTCATGGACAGGAGGCAAAAAGCCTCCGTGAGAAGGGCATCACCCGCCAGAATCGCGATTCCTTCGCCGAACATCTTGTGATTGGTCGGTTTTCCCCTCCGATAGTCATCGTCGTCCATTGCCGGGAGGTCGTCATGTATCAGAGAGTAGGTATGGATCATTTCAAGGGCGCAGGCAGCGGGGAGAACGATCTCGGCGCTACCTCCCAGCACCTCCGCTGAAGCCATGCACAGAACGGGCCGGAGCCGCTTTCCGCCGGCAAAGAGGGAATAGCGCATGGCACCGAGAATTTCAGAAGACATCCCGCCCTGTTCGGGGAGGTATCCATCAAGGGCCCGGTCGACCACCCTCTTTTTCTCCTCAAGGTACTCGTCTAGCGAAATGCTAAGGCTCGTCACTCCCCCCATCCCCTTCCTCAAAAGGCCTGCTTTTTAGAGCATCCCCCTCCCTGAGCAGGATCTCGACCTTCCTCTCAGCCTCATCGAGTTTGTCTGAGCAGAACCGGGAGAGGTTGATCCCCTCTTCGAATGCTTTGAGCGATTCGCCGAGGGTAAGGTCCCCCTCTTCCATCTTCCTGACTATATCCTCCAGTTGTTCAAGTGCCTTTTCAAACTTCTTTTCCGCCATTGTTTTGCTCCCCTGAAACAGTGGTCACCCGTGCCGTGAACCGACCCGATGCAACTCGCACATGGACGCTGTCATCCACCGCGAGCACCCCGGCATCCCGGACGACCGTTCCGTCCGGCAGCCGTATAATACCAAAGCCCCGCGCCAGAACTGAGAGAGGATTGAGCGTATCCAAGAGCCCAATATCTCTCATCAGAATGCCCCGCACGGTCTCGATGCGGGATCGGACCCGTGCCTCCAGTTCCCCCCCCACGCGCTGGACGGTTCGTCGCAGGTCATCAATGCGCGTAACCGGCGTGAACCGGATCAACAGTTTCTGCGCAGGGAGCAGGGCACTTCTCCGCATTGCGAGGATACGCCGCATCCCGCCCGTCATTCTCGCCTGCTGATCATCAAGTCCGATCCGCAGGTCCTCTATCCTCCCCCGCGGATCACGCAGGCGTTTCGCCGTCGTTGCCACGCTGATCGTCCATCCGCGCAGCAACACCCGGCTGGCCAGGGCCAGCCGAGATCGCACCCGCCGGATTCGCTCCTGCAGATCCCTTCGGTCGGGGACCACCAGTTCTGCGGCGGCGGAGGGCGTCGGGGCCCTGAGATCGGCCACGAAATCAGCAATGGTAAAGTCAATCTCATGGCCGACAGCAGATATGACGGGAATTCTCGATGACCGGATCGCCCGCGCGACCCGTTCGTCATTGAAGCAGAAGAGATCCTCCAGCGATCCTCCTCCCCGTGCGACGATAATCACATCGACGCCGGCAGTGTTGAGATCGGCAATGGCGGTACATATCTCCCCCGGCGCTTCACGTCCCTGGACGGCCGCGGGGGCGATCACCACGTCCACCGAGGGGAATCTCCTTCCGGTGATATGCAGGATATCCCGGACCGCCGCTCCTGACGGAGAGGTGACGATGCCGATCCGTTCGGGGAGAAAAGGAATCCGCTTCTTATGGGAATGGTCGAACAGCCCCTCTTGCTCCAAGCGTGCCTTGAGCTGCTCGAAGGCCTTCTGGAGAGCTCCGAGTCCGTGCGGTTCCGCGGTGTCAAGAATGAGCTGATATTCTCCCCGCGCCGGATAGACATTTACTCTCCCCCTGCAGATGATCTGCATCCCTTCTTCAAGATCAAACCCCATCCGCGCCACGGAACTCCTGAAGGCAACCACGCGTATCTGGCTCGTCTCGTCCTTGAGAGTGGCGTACACGTGGCCTGAGGCGGGACGGCGCAGATTGGATATCTCCCCGGTCACCCATATCAGCCCGAATTCTGACTCTAGGGTCTGTTTGATGGCCTCGGTCAGCTGTGTGACAGTCAGTATCGTTTGCATGAAAATTCCCGGAACGGCGCTTATGACAGATTCAGGCCGTCTCCCAAAGGATCACACCTGGCGTACGTCTTTGATGGGTAATATCTCTCCCCTTTTTTTGCTGGAGGGAACGAGAATAAGAAATGGGCGCACGATGTAAGGCTTGTATATCTCTCAATGAACTCTCAAGTAGACAAGATCCAGGCACGGGGAAGCCGTAACAATCATGCTTACATCCCGAGGAACCGTCAAGCACGCCTCGTTCACATTGCTGCTTTCGCCATCCGCCTTCTACAAACAAGCTTACCCAGTTGAACACTCCGCATATGGGAAATTTCGAGGATCCACAGGGCAGCCGTTTGTCCGCGGAAAGATACTCATCCGCCGATCAACGACCGGTGCCCCCCGTGATTCATGCCCCTCGCGCACAAAGAGGGGGATTCAGCTTCCGATCGTGCGACATCCGGCAAAGTCCTCTACTTGATGCCCCCCTTTATCTCCCGCCTTCTCGATGCCCCCCGTATCTTTTTTAATACGTTGTCTTCAATCTGCATGGCCCGCTCAACGTCATCCTCAGAATATGGCGTGCTCTTTTTCGGATTCACTCTCAAATCCGCTTTTTCGCTGATGCCGAATCGCATTCTCAAAACCTTTTCCTCCCGCGGTGTCAGGGTGGACAGTATTTTTCTGGTCTGCTGGGCAAGATCCATGTTCATGGTTGCATCGGAGGGAGACATGACCTTTTTGTCCTCTATGAAATCCCCGAGGGAACTGTCTTCCTCCTCACCAATGGGGGTCTCCAGAGAAATAGGTTCCTTGGCGATCTTCAAAACCTTTCGCACCTTATCCAGAGGAAACTCCATCTTCTCGGCAATCTCGGCGGGAGTCGGTTCTCTCCCCAGCTCCTGCACCAGGTACCGCGATGTCCTGATCAGTTTGTTGATGGTTTCAATCATATGAACTGGAATCCGTATGGTGCGCGCCTGGTCGGCTATGGCCCGCGTGATTGCCTGCCGTATCCACCAGGTGGCGTATGTGGAGAACTTGTACCCCCGCTGATATTCAAACTTTTCGACGGCCTTCATGAGCCCCACATTCCCTTCCTGGATCAGATCAAGGAACTGGAGTCCTCTGTTCGTGTATTTCTTGGCAATGCTGACAACCAGTCTGAGGTTCGCCTGTATCAGTTTTCGCTTCGCCTGTGTTGCCTCTGACTCACCCCCCTTTATGGAGGTAACGATCATCTTCAATGTCTCCCTGGGGACACCGATTTGGGACGCTATCCTTTTCCGACTGTTCCGCGCTTCGCGAACGGTTCTCTCGTACTCTCGCAGGGTCTTTCCCGGAATACCCGAATCCCGCGAAGCCTCTTTCTCGTTTCCCTCTCTCATCTGAGCAAAAATCCGATCCAAGGTGTTGAGCGACATACCCGACCGCACCACACAGTCCTGTATCGCCTGCTCGCCCCTGTTCAATTCGGTTACCGTATCGTTGAGTTTGAGAACCATGTCATTGATACGACTTTTATTGAAGCTGATATCCTTGCAAAGCCGCACGATCCCCTTGATATTTTTCCCCAGTTCCTCGTTGATACGTTTCCTCAGCACATCACTGAGGTTTTTATCTTTCAATTCAGCCCTCAGAACAGCGTTGCGCTCGTCCAGCTTTTCAACCTTGGCGGCGAGTTTTTCGACCCGTTCCCGATACACATCCTCCTCGGTAAAACCGCTTTCGTCTTCGAGATTGGACACGACCGTTTTTACCCGCACCTCACCGCTTTTGAGTTTTTCCCCTATATCTATAACTTCTCTTATGAAGATGGGTAGACTGAAGAGGGATTCCATGATTCTTTTTTCCCCTTTTTCAATCTTTTTCGCTATTTTTACCTCTTCTTCACGACTGAGAAGAGGCACCATCCCCATTTCCCGCAGGTACATCTTAACAGGGTCTCCCGTCTTGCCGAAAGCGGACAACGGCAGGGGAGGAATCTCATCATCGAGCTTTTTCTGTTCCTCGTCGCCTTTATCCTCCTGTTTGTCCGCATCCTTTTCATCCCGTTCGGCGTCAAGCACCTCGATATTCTTCTCATGAAAAACGGTCAGTATATCATCTATCTGGTCCGAGAATATAATGTCGGACGGGAGCATATCATTGATGTCGTCGTACGTCAGGAATCCCTTCCCCTTGCCCAGAGAAATCAGTTTGTTGACTTCATCCGATTTGATCACTTTTTTCATTGTTAGCCAGTCCTCTCTCTTCCCGTAACAGTTTATCTCTATCTCTGAGCAGGCTTTCGCTCAGCGCCCTGTTGCCCGCATGCCGAGCCCTTATCAGTTCCCTAGCCAGCAGAGCCCTTTTCCCTTTGTACCACTTGTTCCGTATCTGTCTGATGCTATCCTCAAAAGCTCGGTCGACAATCTTCCTGTCGGCGTAGGGGCGTTCCATCATCAGTTTCAGGAGCCTCTTTTTCACCGGGCTATCGTCCAGATCACCGATCAGGGTGTTCGCGTCGCCGCGCCGTTCCGTTACGGCCTGCCCCAGCTTTTTCAATTCCTCCGAGCCGAAGCAATCAAGGATCCCATCTTCCACTGCCATGGGAATCTTTTCAGGATACTCCGTCATTATATAGATAAGGTGTAATTCCACCATGTCAACCGTTCCCGTCCATTTCGCCCGAGATGGGGGCCGGGCGGCCACCCTGCGGTCGGGGGGGGATGCCGTCTCCACTTTGTCCTTCAAGAGCTTCTCGTCGATCCCGAGCCGTTCGGATACCCGCTTTATGAAGAGATTCCGTTCAACGGGGTCACTGATGGCACGTATGAATGAAACCGCCTCCCTGCTGCTATCCAGCGTGTCTTCAAGCGTCGCCCCTCTGCCCATGACAGCATCTATATAGTAATCGACCATCGTCGGTGCATGGGAGATAACCTCTTTCAGGGAATCGGCACCGTATTTCTTCACATAGTCATCCGGGTCATATCCATCGGGAAGAACGACCACCCGGGCGCGCATATTCTCTTCGAGAAAGAGCTTCAGGCTTCTCTCCACCGCATGCCTGCCCGCCTCATCAGGATCGAAGATGACGGCGACATTCCGCGTGAAACGCCTGAGCAGATCGACCTGCTCTCTGGTCAGCGCGGTCCCCAGCGTTGCCACAACATTCTTTATTCCGGCGTTCCACAGGGAGAGAAGGTCGATATACCCCTCGACCAGCACGGCATAATCCCGGTCCCGGATCGCGTCCTTCGTTCTGGACATGCCATACAGGATTCTTCCCTTGATATAGACGGGGGACTCGGGCGAATTGAGATATTTGGGTGAATCGGAACCGATGGATCGGCCGCCGAAGGCAACCACCCTGCCGCTCAGATCTTCTATGGGAAAGATCACCCTTCCGCGAAACCGGTCATAATATCCGCCGCCCCTGTCCCTGGATACGACAAGCCCGGCCTTCTCGGCGAGACCGAGAGGAACCTTTTTCGCCGCGAGATAAGACGTAAGATTATTCCACCCCTCCGGCGCATATCCCAGATGAAATTCTTCTACGATGGCGCCCCCCATCTTCCGCTCATCGAGATAGTCACGGGCGACGCGTCCGGATTCCGAAGAGAGTTGTGTTGAAAAATACCCGGCGGCCATGGCGTTTATCCGGACCACCTTTTCTCTCTCGCCTGCCTCGGCCTTCTCGGCTCCGGTCACGCTTCGGGTCGGAAGAGATATTCCCGCCCTGTGTGCCAGGTGGCGCGCTGATTCGGCAAAGGACATGCCGTTCAGTTTCATCAGGAAGGCAAAGAGATCCCCGCCCTCTCCGCAGCCGAAGCAGTAAAAGATCTGCTTCTCGGGATTCACACTGAAGGAAGGGGTCTTTTCCTTATGAAAGGGACAGAGGCCCACAAAATTTCTGCCGGCCTTCTTCAAAGGAACGTGTTCGGAAATAAGATCGACGATGCTGACCCTGCTCTTGATCTCCTCTATCTTTTCCGGAGAAATATATCCCTTCAAGGAACTTCCACCTCTCTTGGCACCAGACACGTTGAAGCCCCCTGCTCTCAATTCAGGATAACCGCGCCTTAACCGCCTCGCCAACGGCCTTCCCGTCAGCCTTTCCCATGACTTTGGGCATGAGAATCTTCATCACCTTTCCCATGTCTCGGATGCCCGTCGCGCCGGTCTCTTCTATTGCCCGCCCGATCAACGCGTCAATCTCTTCAGCGGACAGCTGCTTTGGCATAAACCCCTGAATAACTTCTATTTCCCTTGCCTCCTTTTCGGCAAGCTCCAGTCTTCCGCCCTGTTTGAACTGTTCGACCGAATCTTTCCTCTGTTTGATCATGGAGGAAAGCACCTGGAGAATCTCCGTCTCGCCGAATTGGTCCTTGAGGTCGATTTCCCGGTTATGCAGGGCAGATTTGATCATTCGAAGCGTCGATAGCGTTTCCTTGTCCTTATCCTTGGCCGCCCTGACCATCGCGGTTCCTACCTGTTCCCGTATATCCATTTCTGTTTTGCACCTCTCACTCGTTGTGTGCGGCAGTGCTCCTGCCGTCCTATAGTATCGGGAATGACACAATCATCCCGTTATCCCATCTCATCACTCAGTTTTCTGCCTCCCAGGACATGTGCATGGAGGTGGAAGATCACCTGCCCCCCTTCTTGATTGCAGTTGATAACGGTCCTGAACCCCGAGGCGGCAACCCCTTTCAATTCGGCGACCCTCCGCGCAGCCTCCATCAAGCTATCCATCATGCCGTCCGGTACGTCCATAAGCGTGGAAACATGCTTCTTCGGGACCACAACCACATGCACGGGGGCCATGGGATTGACATCCTCAAATGCCAGGGCATCCGATGACTCATAGACAACCGTCGCGGGGATCTCCCCCCGGACGATCCTGCAGAATATACATTCTTCCATATCAACACCTCCTACACGACCTTCGCGGCGCGCGCTATGGCATCTTCCAGTTTGAGGGCCCCCGTGTAGAGAGCCTTGCCCGTAATAACCCCCATGATCCGTGATCCTCCCGCCTCAAGCAGCCGGTCGATATCCTGGAGGCTCGCCACGCCCCCCGACGCGATAACGGGAATGTCAACGGCTTCGGCAAGAACCCGCGTGGATTCGACATTGACTCCTGATTCCATGCCGTCGCGCTGTATATCCGTATATATGATCGCATGTACCCCGCATCCTGCATACTGAGCGGCAACCTCCGCGGGAGAACGATCTGAGCTTTCAGTCCACCCTTCTACGGCGACCATGCCGTCACGGGCGTCGAGGGCGAGGATGATTCGTCCCGGGTGAGCGGCACAGGCATGCAGAACAAGGTCTCTATCTTTCAGGGCACCGGTTCCCAGTATGACGTAGCCCACGCCTATGGCGAGATAGGCGTCAACGGTCTTCATATCCCGTATTCCGCCCCCCACCTGCAGGGGGACATCCACGGCGCTCGCAATTTTCCCGATAACATCACGGTTGTGGGGCGCTCCGTCCCGCGACCCTTCGAGATCTATGATGTGGATCCGCTCCGCTCCCTTCTTCTGCCATTCCAGGGCAATCCGGGCGGGATGATCCGAGTACACGGTCGACCGGTCAAAATCACCCTGAAGAAGGCGCACACACCTGCCTTCCTTCAGATCTATGGCGGGTATCACAATCATTTGTCAGCGCCCCTTCATGGCCGGAAATCCATCCAATATCTCCCGTACTCCTTCACGGGCGAGTTCTTCCGCAGTCATCCACTTTCCACCGCCTCGTAGAAAGGGCAGGATCTCCAGGATGTTCTCGAGTAGCGAACTCTGAGTCTTGTCGAAAACCCCCTTCCATACCGACACGCCGTCCTCCACGCGGATCAGGTGGATACAGAACGTGACAGACGCGGGTGACTCAACCGAATAATCAAATCCCCTTCGCTCCCGGTAACAGAACAGATACCCCGCAATAATGCCGTCCGCTCCGGCCTCTCTCCCGACGTTTTGCAATATCTCCACGGGTGATGCTCCCAGCGAGCCCACAGTCACCCGCCGGAATATGCCGCGTATCTCCCGGGGGGGTATAAGGGTGTACTCCCCCGAAGGATTGAGCCCTTTGTACACATAGTCGTCTATCGTTTCTTCGGGGGTTCCCGAAAAACCGCATGCCCTGAAGGTTGCCCCGGAAACGGGACATCGGACAATCCGGTCATCGGGATCGTCGGCACGAACCGCCTGAAAGGGGGCAATGGCAATCCTCTTGAAGTGAGCATTCTTGTCGAGAAGAGTGGTCGCTCCACCAGACGTATGGGACGCGCACCCGGCAAGAAGGACGCCGCAGAGAGCCACCGCCGGGAATATCCTGAAAAAACTGAAGGAAAAAGTCAACGTTTTGATATGTATCACCCCGCTCTGCAAGATTTTACAATAGCCAGATTCCACGGGGAATGTCATGGAAAGGTTTTCAATGAGGCAGACAATGAATTCAGATACTTCCCTTAGTGGACAGGACACCCTCGATCCGGTCGTCAATACGGACGGAATCTCTCAGGGCGCGGGCGCACGCCTTGAAGACAGCTTCCGCTATGTGGTGGGGATTCTTACCATATATAACATTTATGTGCAAGGTTATTCCCCCGTGATCCGTAAAGGCCTTAAAAAACTCCTCAAGCAGAAGGGGATCAAAATCCCGTATCTTCTTCCCGCCGAATGCGGCGCGGAAAACCAGATAGGGCCTTCCTGACACATCGATAGAGACGTGGCACAGGGTCTCATCCATGGGGACATACGCGGCCCCGTATCGGGCTATCCCCTTTTTGTCTCCCAGGGCCTCTCTGACCGCCGTGCCGAAGCATATTCCTAAGTCCTCGACGAGGTGGTGATAATCCACGTCCGTGTCCCCCGTGCCCCGCACCCAGAGGTCGAAAAAGCCGTGCTTCGCAAAAAGCGTGAACATATGATCAAGAAAGGGTATCGACGTGGCTATATCCCCTGTCCCCTTTCCGTCGAGATTGATCTCGAAGGATATGTCCGTTTCCGTCGTTTTTCTGGTGACCTTTTTCTTGCGAACCATACCCTGGAGCCTCCTTTTACAATACCTTGTTAAGGGGATATTCTATGATCCCTTCAGCCCCTGCCTCCCGAAGAAGGGGGATCAAGTCCCTGACAATATTCCGATCCACGACCGCTTCGACAGCGAACCAGTTCTCGTCGTATAGCCCTGAAGTGGTGGGTGCCTTGAGAGAGGGGAGGAGCAGGACAACCCTTCCCAGATTCTCCTTGGAAACATTCATCTTAAGGCCGACCTTCCCCATGGCCATGAGTGACCCGGAGAGGAGTACGCTGATTTGATCTATCTTTTTTCTCTTCCACGGGTCATCCCATGCCTTTTTGTTGGCAATCAACTGGGTATTTGTCTTCAGGAGTTCATGGATGATTTTCAGCTTGTTGGCCCGAAGCGTGCTCCCCGTTTCCGTGACTTCGACGATGGCATCCACAAGGCCCTCCACCACCTTCGCCTCCGTGGCGCCCCATGAAAATTCCAGATGAGCCGCTATACCCCGTTCCTGGAGATATCTGCGGGTAAAGCCCACCAGCTCCGTGGATACCGTCTTGCCGTCGATATCCTTAAGGGTTTGCACGGGAGAATCTTCCCGCACCACAAGCACCCACCGGGCCTGTCTCGT
>CAZAST010000030.1:0-15092 GCA_964487805.1 uncultured Syntrophaceae bacterium | reverse complement strand
GCGGAGTAAGTGGGAACCCGCTGTTCGATCCGGCCGGCGAACCCTTCCACGGCCTCCTGTATTTCCCTTTCCCGGAGCCGGGGTTCATGGCTGTGGATCACCTCGCCTTCTCTGTCCAGGGTATCCGTGGTGACACCCAGAAGCATGGTGGCCCGGTACTCCTTATCCTCATGCAGAAAAAACCGCGTCAGCTTTGTCGCCTCATTGACGCACACCGGAAGCACTCCCGTCGCCAGCGGGTCGAGCGTTCCCGCGTGGCCGACCTTCTTTGCCCCGAGCAGCCTTTTCACATCCCTGACCACGTCATGAGAGGTTCTCCCGGACGGTTTATCGATAATCACCACTCCATCCATGCGAGATGCTGCTCCGTGAGCCGCCATTACCGCGACACCGCTATCGTCTCGAGCACCATTTTCACGACCGCTTCGAGCTCTCCTTCGACCCTGCAGGCGGAGGCGTTCATATGTCCTCCCCCTCCCATCTTCCCCGCGATCTGCGCCACATCGATCTTCCCCTTGGACCGCAGACTGATCTTGAACCGTCCCTCGGAAACCTCGTAACAGCAGACCGCGATCTCAACACCCCGGATGGAACGGACCATGTCGACAAGACCCTCCGTGTGCTCCGGAAGCGCACCTTCCCCGCGAAGCATCTCTTGTGTCACATAAATGAGTCCTACCTTTTCCTCCTCATACAACCGCAGGGTATCCAGAACCCTCCCCATCAATCGAATCTGCAGGGCAGGCTTGGTCTCATAGATATTTTTCGCTATCTCCCGGCAATCCGCCCCTCGCTCCACCAGATCGGCCGCCGCCCGAAAGGTGGCGCTCCCCGTGTTGGAGTACTGGAAGCTGCCGGTATCCGTGAGGATGGCCGTGTATAAATTCGTGGCAATGTCGCTGGTGATGGACACTTTGATCTTCTTCAAAAGCCGATGGATCATCTCCCCCGTTGAACTCGCCGTGGAATCGGTCAGCAATATCTTCGAGAAGCTCCCCACGGAGAGGTGATGATCGATATTGACGATCTTCCCGATGGAGCCTATTTTCTCCTGCTCGCTTCCGACCCGCGAGATGTCGCTGCAATCCAGGACAAACACCGCGTCGAACCTGTCCACCGAATCCAGGGAGTGGATAATCACATCGGCACCGGGGAGAAATTCGTACACAGCGGGGGTCTTGTCCTGGTTATACACAACCGCATCCTTCCCCAAACCGCGCAGGGTATGATACAGGGCCAGTTCCGATCCCACGGCGTCCCCGTCCGGCCTCACGTGAGACGTGATGAGAAAGGTGGAACTGGAGTATATAAGATCGGCTATGTCGTTAAACATCTTTTTCTATCTCCGCCAGCAGCCGATTGATGCGATCGCCATAGGCAAAGGATTCATCAAAGATAAACCGGAGCTCGGGCACATGGCGAAGCCGCAGCCGCTTCCCCAGTTCTCTTCTCAGAAAACCGGTGGCCCGATCCAGGCCCTTGATCGTCTCTTCACCGCAGGCATTCTCCCCCATCCGCACGAAGAAGATGCGGGCCTGGCGCAGGTCGTCCGTCACCCGCGCGCCGGTCACCGTTATCCCCTGTACCTGCGGATCGTTGATCTGCCTCAACAGAATATCCGAAACCTCAACCTTGATGAGATCGGCAACCTTGTCAGCTCTCCTGAAACTCATCGATAACATAATCCCCGCAGCCGTCCCGGGTAGGGGAGATGCTGCACAGTTCCATTGTAACATGGATCACATCGGCCAGATGCAGCCCTTCTATAAAATTTACAATCTTATCCATCTTTGACTGGACAAAGCCCCTCTCATTGCCCACCACGCTGAACCCGATTTGACACCGTTTCCAGTCATTGTATGCTCCCACCTCAGCGATGGAAACATTGAAGGTATTCTTCGTTCTGCCCAGGATCCTCCGCACTACCGATCTTTTTTCCTTCAACGATCTGCTTCCTTCGACAACAATATCGATGATTCCCCAGCCAACAACCATCAGGCAACAATCCTCAGTATGGGGTCCCGCATGCGCGAAAGAGAATCTCCGCTACAGCTTTCTGGCCACCGCCTCTCGGGTATAGGCCTCTATGACGTCTCCCTCCTTGATGTCATTAAAGCCGTCTATACCGATACCGCATTCGAAACCGGAGAGCACCTCCTTGGCATCATCCTTGAAGCGCTTGAGTGAAAGGAAGGAGCCATCATGAACAACCACGCCGTCTCTCAGGAGCCGCAATCGGGCGTTCCTGGTTATCCTGCCGTCGGTCACGCGGCTTCCGGCGATGGTACCGACCTTCGACACCTTGAATACCTGAAGCACTTCGGCGCGTCCCTGAACGGCCTCTTCGAACACCGGTTCAAGGAGACCCTCCATGGCATTGCGCACATCGGAAATGGCATCGTATATGACATCGTAGAGTTTGACGCTCACGCCCTCCTTTTCGATGATCTCCGCCACCCGCGCGCCGGGTCTGACCTTGAACCCTATGATGATCGCATCGGAGGCCGATGCCAGCATCACATCCGTCTCGGTGATCGTCCCCGCCGAGCTGTGGACCACCTTCAATTTGACATCATCCGTGCTGAGTTTAAGCAGCGCGTCAGACAGAGCCTCCACCGATCCCTGGACATCGGCCTTGATGATGACATTCAGTTCCTTGGCCCCCTCCTGAATCCTCTCATACAGTTGTTCAAGGGTTATCTTTGACGTCTGGGAGAGCTCTTTCTCCCGTTCTTTTCTTACCCAATACTCGCCGATAGTTCGCGCCCGTTTCTCGTCCTCCACGCAGACAAAGTCCATCCCCGCCTGTGGCACGCTGGAAAAGCCCACAACCTCCACCGGCATGGAAGGACCAGCCTCTTCAACCCTGCGCCCCGTGTCATCGCTCATGGCACGCACCCTGCCATATTCCGTCCGGGAAACAATGGCATCTCCCTCTCTCAGAGTCCCCTCCTGGACGATGACCGTGGCAACCGGCCCTCTTCCCCTGTCGAGTTTTGCCTCCACAACGATTCCCCGCGCGGGCCGGTCCGGATCGGCTTTGAGCTCCATAATATCCGCTTGAAGCAGGATCATCTCCAGCAGTTCTTCAATGCCGGTCTTCTGCTTCGCCGAAACCTCCGCATAGATCGTGCTGCCGCCCCACGCCTCGGGAACAAGTTCGTATTCCGAGAGCTGTTGCTTGATCCGTTCCGGATCGGCATTCGGTTTGTCGATCTTGTTCACCGCAACAATGATGGAAACACCGGCGGCACGGGAATGATTGATCGCTTCAATCGTCTGATCCATCACGCCGTCGTCAGCGGCAACCACAAGCACCACAATATCAGTCACCTGAGCCCCTCTTGCCCTCATGGCGGTAAAGGCTTCATGCCCCGGCGTATCCAGAAACACGATATCCCTGCCGTTGATGCGCGCATGATATGCCCCTATGGCCTGGGTTATGCCCCCCGACTCTCCATCCAGCACATTCGTCTTGCGTATCACGTCAAGGAGCGAGGTTTTCCCATGATCGACATGCCCCATGATAGTCACCACGGGAGCCCGGGGCTTGAGGCTGGCAAGGGAAGGTTCCTCCCTCTGGATAATATCTTCATAGTCCGCCTTGACGGATTCCACCTGAAACCCGAATTCACCGGCCACAAGGGTCGCGGCATCGATGTCTATGGACTGATTGATCGTCACCATCATTCCCATTGAGACAAGTTTGCTGATCAGTTCACCGGCCTTGATCCCCATCTTTCTGGCGAGATCGCTTATCTTGATGGCCTCTTCTATCCTGATCCTTCTCTTGATCGCCTTGGGTGTCGTGATTGTGGTGGATTTCATCCGCGTGGCGGTAATGACCTTCTCCTCTTTCCAGCTCCTGCGATCCTCTTCCCCCAGGTTCCGTTTGGATCTTTTCCCCTTTTTCTCGAACCGTTGCTTAAGGAAGGTTTTCTTGCGCCGATCATCCTCCCGGACCTGGACCTCAACGGGTTTCTTTACCCTGTGGGATGGCTTCGGGGAGACTTTTTCCTCCGTTTCACCCGTCGGGACGGTCTCCTGAGGAGGAGTGGGCACCTCTTCCCGGGGCCGGGGCGCACCCTTTTCCTCCGGGGGCGCGGCCTTTGTTTCTTTTTTTACGGCGGCCCGGACAATCGTTGCTGAAGTCCTGCGCGGTTTTTTCTCCGGGGCTTTTACCCTTTCTTTCCTTTCAGCCGCCTCTTCTTTCTGCTCGATCGCCTCTTCCTGCCCCGCATCCTGAACCGGTGCGCCCTCGCGACCAACCGGTTTCTCGATCGTCTCCTCCGCAGCCTCTTCGGGCTCAGGCCGGGCTTCGGCGGGTATCTCTTCCACCGGAACCTGCTGCCGTACCGCCCTTCTCCTGATGACCGTTTTCTTGACCCGTTCCTCTACGATCGCGTCCTTCTCGCCCAGGGCAAACTCCTTGCGCACCCTTTCTACATCGGCCTCTTCGAGAGAGCTGGAGTGGGCCTTGACGGCTATTCCCAGTTTCTCCAGCCGCGTGATGAGATCCTTGTTATCTATGCCGAGCTCTTTGGCCAGTTCGTGGACTCGTATCTTGGACATGATGGAAACTCCTGATTGCCGTGCCGGCTCATACGGGCGATGTTTATCTGTCCTCAGGCAGACCCGCGCCGCTTTCTGTGTCGATTATCTTCTTCGCCTCTTCAACCCAGGCGGCTGCCTTTTTTGTGCTGACTCCCTTTATGGAACTGAGTTCCTCCGGGTCCGCGGAAGCCACCATGGCAACGCCCTTGAATCCTTCCCCATAAAGAAGATCGGCCGTGCGCTCTCCAACGCCAGGTATCTTCATAAGTGATTCGGCCCCTTCCTTTTCCGCCTCCGCAATGCCGGTTTCGTTTTTCACATCGATTTTCCAGCCGGTCAACCGGGCTGCGAGCCGCACATTCTGGCCCGCCCTCCCGATAGCGAGAGAAAGCTGGTCATCCGGAACGATCACTTCCATGGTCCGGGCATCTTCATCCATGTACACCCTGTCCACCTTGGCAGGCGATAAGGCATTGCACACATAGCGCACAGGATCCTCCGAACAGGGCACGATGTCTATCTTTTCCCCTCTCAGCTCCTGCACAACCCCCTGTACCCGCGATCCCCTCATGCCAACGCACGCTCCCACGGGGTCGATATCCCGGTCCCCCGACCTGACGGAGATCTTGGTCCGGTTTCCCGGCTCCCTCGCTATGTTGACAATCTCTATGAGCCCCTCGGATATTTCGGGAACCTCCATTTCAAAGAGGGATCTTACAAAACCCGGGTGTGTCCTTGATAAGAGGATCTGGGGTCCCTTGGATATCCTCTTGACATCGTAAATAAATGCCCGGATCCTTTCTCCCCGCCTGAAGGATTCCCTTCTGATCTGTTCGGACGGAAGGATGATTCCCTCGGACATGCCGAGGCTGACAATGATGCTCCCCCCCTCGAATCGCTGGACAAAACCGTTTGCCAATTCGCCTTTTCTGTCTTTGTATTCCTCATAGACATTGTCACGTTCGGCATCCTTCACCTTCTGAATAATGATCTGCTTGGCCGTCTGAACGGCAATCCGGCCGAAGGTTTCCGTCTCAATCTTGATTCCGAGGCTGTCCCCCAGTTCAGCCTCCTCGTCCAGGGTTTCACGGGCCTCTTCCAGGGATATCTGCGTGTCGGAATTTAAAACATGCTCGACCACTGTTTTGAAGAGAAATGTTTCTATCTCCCCCGCCTCCTCGTTGTAATGCACCTCAAGGTCAAGGTCCTGACCCATCTTCTTCCGGGCGGCTGTCAAAACGGCGGTTTCCAGCGCGTCGACGATTATCTCCTTGTCGATGCCCTTTTCCTTCCCCATCTGTTCGATGAGACGTTTCAAATCTGGCAACATGGTACCGGTTCCTCCGAGCTCAAATTGACAACTTCTTCAAAGATATCTCCTGCTTTCACACCGGGATCAGCCGGGCAGGGGACCCCGATCTTCAGGTGACACGTTACAATTCATAATCAAGATTCGCTTTTACCACCATATCGCGGGGGATGGTGTACACCGTCCCTCCCGCATCCAGGACGAGTTTCTTTTCTCCTCTGTCATCAAGAAATTCAAGGAGTCTTCCCTTCAAGTGTTTCTTTCCGTCCACCTCTTCCGCAAGCCGGATCCTGACGGCGCGTCCCTCACATCGCGTAAAGTCCCGGTCCGTTACAAGAGGGCGGTCGAGGCCGGGGGATGATATTTCCAGGGTGTACGGACCGGGGAGGGTTTCATGGACATCGAGGAGATCTCCCGCCTCGCCGCTGATCATGGCGCAATCATCGAGGGTCACACCCCCCTCTTTATCGATGTATATCCTGACCATCCAGCGCGATGGTCCTCTCTTACATTCTACGTCAACCAGTTCCATCCGCTCGGATTCGACTACCGGCTCAACCAGTTCCCATATCTTCTCACGATATGTCTGACTCGCCCCTACCATACCCTGCCCTCAAAAATAAAAAAAGCGGGCAGCGCCCACTTTCCGGAAGTTCGTACCACAACAAGGATTCTATTGCAACCGAAAAGATTGGAGCGGGCGATGGGACTCGAACCCACGACGTCCAGCTTGGGAAGCTGACATTCTACCGCTGAATTACGCCCGCTCGACAATTCTACGGGTTTGATCTAGGCGACCGCGCGTTTTTTGTCAAGCCTTTTTTGTTCCTCCCCTGCCAAGCCGTATGGATAGAGATTTTCCGTGTGCTTCGAGTCCTTCAATCTCGGCAAATCTGGCAGCCTGGGGGCCATAGGTCTCGAGGGCGCTCTCGGGAAAAGAGATCACGCTCATCCTCTTGATAAAGTCATAGACTCCGAGGGGCGACGAGAAGCGCGCCGTTCCCCCCGTGGGAAGGATATGATTCGGACCGGCAATATAATCCCCCAGGGCCTCCGGCGTATGGGAACCAAGGAATACCGCTCCGGCATTTACGATTCCGTCCAGAAGATTAGCGGGATTCGCCACTGCCAGTTCAAGATGTTCCGGCGCGAGGCGGTTCGCCATATCGATAGCTTCTTCCATATGGGCGGTTACAATCACCGCGCCGTACTGTTCCAGAGCCTGCGCGGCAACGGGACTTTTCAATTCCCCGGCCTGTCGACGGGCCTCGGCGGCGACCTTCTCGGCAAATGGTCTGTTAGGCGTGAGAAGAATGGCCCCGGCCATGGGATCGTGCTCCGCCTGAGACAGGAGATCGGCCGCTATGACATCAGGCCCAGAGGTGCCGTCGGCAATCACGACTATCTCGCTGGGACCCGCGATCATATCGATACCCACCTCCCCGAACACCATCCGCTTCGCCGTGGCCACGTAGATATTGCCGGGCCCAACAATCTTATCCACCCGCGGGACAGAAGCTGTTCCATAAGCAAGGGCTGCCACGGCCTGTGCGCCCCCGATTCTGAATATACGATTAACACCGGCAAGATGCGCGGCGACGAGGATGAGGGGATTCATTGTTCCCTCTTTCGCGGGGGATACCAGGATGATCTCGCTGACCCCCGCCACCCGTGCGGGAATCCCGGCCATGAGCACCGTGGAGGGATAGGTTGCCCGTCCCCCCGGCGCGTAAATGCCCACCCGGCTGAGAGGACGCAACACCTGCCCGAGTTCTATCCCCTCATCATCAGTGTAAGACCACGATTCCGCGCGCTGCCGCTCGTGAAAGGCTTCTATCCGCGCGGCGGCACACCGGAGGAGTGCCACATCATCGGGATCAACCGCGCCGAAGGCAGCCTCGGTCTCGTCCGGAGGGATTTCAACAGTACGGGCGGTCAGGGATATGCCGTCAAACCGCTCCGTGTACGCGAAGAGGGCGACATCCCCTCTCCTCCTGACATCGTCCAGAATCCCGGCAACCGTATCCTCCACGCCTTCCGGAATGCGGTCTTTCCGGTGCATGATACGGCTGAACTCTTCAGCAAACGACGTGTCCTCTGTACTGATAACCCTCACGATCCTCCCATTACCCTCCTGATATCGGCCCCCAGAGCGGACAGCTTTTTTTCAATATCCTCATACCCCCGGTCTATATGATAAATTCTTGATATTTCGGTTGTTCCTTCGGCAACCAGCCCGGCAAGAATCAGTGAGGCGGAGGCTCTCAGATCCGTCGCCATCACCGGGGCACCGCGGAGACGGGGAACACCTCTGACAACGGCGCTGCTCCCTTCTACGGTGATGTCGGCCCCCATCCGCATCAATTCATTCACGTGCATGAATCTGTTTTCGAATACGGTCTCCTTGATGATACTGCTTCCTCCCCCCAGCGACATGAGAACCATTATCTGAGCCTGGAGATCCGTGGGAAACCCGGGATAAGGGAGTGTCTGGACATCAACGCTTGCAATATTCCCGTCCCTCGTGACGCGCAGGCCATCGTCGATGGCGGTGATCTTCACGCCAGCCTCCTGCAATTTTACAATCACCGTTTCGAGATGGTCCGGCCGGCACCCCAGAAGATTGACCTCGCCTCCGGCCAGGCCCGCCGCGATCATATAGGTCCCCGCTTCAATCCGGTCGGGGATGATATCCGCCTCAACCGGTCGGAGGGTATCAACCCCTTCGATCTCTATGACATCGGTCCCTGCCCCGCTGATTTTCGCCCCCATGCCGGTCAGGACTTCGGCCAGATTGACAATCTCCGGCTCCCTGGCGGCATTTTCAAGAACAGTCGTCCCCCTGGCCAGCGTCGCGGCCATGAGGATGTTCTCCGTTCCGGTTACCGTCGAAATGTCGAAATAGATGGTGGCGCCCGTGAGACGGGGCGCGGTGGCTTCGACGTATCCGTCGCGAAGATCTATCTCGGCCCCCATGGCCCGCAGGGCCTTCAGGTGAAGATTCACCGGCCTAGCGCCGATGGCGCATCCCCCCGGAAGCGAAACGCGCGCCTTTCCCGTCCGCGCCACAAGAGGCCCGAGGACGAGGATAGACGCCCTCATCGTTCTCACAAGATTGTAAGGGGCCTCACAACTTTTTATCCCGTCCGCGTTGATCCTGAGCGTCTCGCCCCCCTCCACCTCCGCCCCGAACCCCACCAAGAGTCTTTTGATCGTTCTGACATCCGCAAGATCGGGGACCCGGTGAAAGGTATTCCATCCATCGGTCAGGAGTGAAGAGACAAGAACGGGCAGTGCCGCGTTCTTGGCCCCGCTGATGCGAACATCACCGTGGAGCTGCTCGCCTCCCCGTATGATAATTTTATCCACGTGGTCATCTCCTCATCCGTGCCCGGACAACTCTCGCTATTCCGGCATAATCGCGGTAAAAGACGATATCACAGTACCCGTTCTCATGCATCATTTTCTCGAGGGCTTTTTTTTGTCCCACCCCCAGTTCCATGACAAGCCACCCTCCATCCGCCAGAAAATCAGGCGCGCCTTCTACAAGCCTCCGGTGGAACTCCGTGCCGTCCGGACCGGCAATAAGGGCCGCCCGCGGTTCATGCTCCCGCACCTCCGGTTCAAGCAGATTAAAATCCCCTTCGGCAATGTAAGGGGGATTCGAAACAATGATGTCATACCTTCCCGTGACGGGGGTGAATAGGTCCCCTTGCAGGAATGTGATTCTTTGCTCTGCGCCGTTGTTCAGGGCGTTTCTGAAGGCAACAGCAAGCGTCTCCTGGAAATAATCGGTGGCCGTGATGGTAACCCCCTCCCGTTCAGTGGCGATAGCGATACTGATCGCTCCACTCCCTGTTCCGATCTCCAGTATGCGTGCTTTCTCGCGCCTCTCAAAGAGATTGAGCGCCGCCTCAACAACGATCTCCGTATCGGGCCGCGGAATCAGTACGTCCGTGTTGACCTCAAGGGGGAGCGACCAGAATTCCTTCATACCGATGATATAAGCAACGGGCTCCCGGTTCATCCTTCTCGCAAGCAGCAGACGGAACCTCCGAGCCTCAGCGTCGGAAAGCTCACTTTCCGGGTGCGCGTGGAAAAAGGAACGATCCCTGCCAGTACAGTGGGCGAGGAGTACCTGCGCGTCCAGCGCAGGCGTGGGGATCCCTTTCATGTCAAGTTGGCTCTTCGCCTCCCTCAGGAGGTACGCACAGTTCATTCCCTGAAACCGTTTCGTCCTTAATTCAGGAAGACCTTCAGTCATCATACGGCAAAGTCCTCGCCCTCCGGGCAAGGAAAGACCGCTGATCCGTCTGTTATGTATCGGGGATGTGTGTATCGTAAAAACCTTTTGATGGCAACCTCATTCAGAATAGCGATGCGGTTGAGGAGGAGATTCAATGGCGTTTCTTGTTGATGCGGCCATACCGATATTTCCGGATGTGTTCCGAGAATGGCGGGGGGATTCAAAGACTGCACGTATCAAACCCGGCCCGATTGAGCTGATTTCTCACCTCAAGGCGGGAGGTTCTATATGAAAAAAATGAGAGGGATCCCTCGGGGATCCCTCTCCAGGGAAGAACCGGTACCGATGCGATCAGATGGTGAAAGACTCATCGAGTATCTCGACGGGAGTCTTGTCAGCCAGTTTGATCGCCTTGAATCGCGCTTCTACGGTCGTCAGAATATTCGTCGTGAAATACTTTGCCGAGGCGATTTTACCCTGATAAAAGGCGACGTCGCCGTTATTTTTACCCAGTTCACGTTGCGCTTCCGCCGTATCCGCTCCCGCTTCCTTGAACAGGGCATCCAGTTTCTCCGCGGCGATGGCTGCCGCATCCATCAGTCTCCAGCCGATGACAATGTCACCCATGATCATCAGGAAGGGCCGGGTGTTGATGAAAGGTGCCAGGAATTCACCTCCCTTGAGCCAGGCAACGAACTGCATCAGCATGTCGCCCAACGCGGCTGATGCCCCTCCGAGATACTCCGCGTGTTCCTTGAGGGCTTCGATCCCCTTGCACCGTTCCACGGTGGCGCCTATATCGACGAGGAGGTTCATCGCGTTCTGCCCCTTTCGCTGCCCCAGCTTGCGGAAGACCAGGTCAAGTGACTGGATTGCGTTCGTCCCCTCATAGATAGTGGCGATTTTGGAATCGCGCATGTACTGCTCGATCGGGTATTCCTGGCAGTACCCATATCCACCGTAGACATCTATTGCCAACGAGCTAATCTCCACACCCTTGTCCGAACAGTACGCCTTGACGACCGGTGTCAGAAGTTCCACAAACCCGTCCCACTTCTCCCGCTCTTCCTCCGTTTCGGCGACCTCCGCCATGTCGATACAATAGCCGATCCAGTAATTCATCGACCGCATGCCCTCGACATGGGACTTCATCCAGAGGAGCGAGCGCCTGATATCGGGATGTCTGATAATGGGAACCCCCTCGTGTGACTGCGACAACATGTCGCGGCTCTGAATACGCTCCTTCGCGTACGCAATGGCGTGTTCCAGAGCGGCCGAGGCGATACTCATCCCCTGCACCCCGACATCCAGGCGCGCCTCGTTCATCATCTGGAACATGATCTTCATCCCGGCCCGTTCCTCACCGAGGAGTTCGCCGATGCAGTTGCCGTTCTCACCGAAGTTCAGCGTCGCCGTGGCCGAACCCTTGATCCCCATCTTGTGTTCGATATTCCCAGTGATGACATCGTTGGACTCTCCCAGACTTCCGTCCTCTTTGACGCGGATCTTGGGAACGAGGAAGATGGAGATCCCCTTCGTCCCCGGAGGATCTCCCTCGATCCGGGCAAGAACGGGATGGATGATATTCTCCGTCAGGTCATGGTCACCTGAGGAAATAAAATTCTTCGTTCCCGTGATGCTGTACGTGCCGTCAGAGAGCCGCCTCGCCGTAGTCCTCAAGGACCCGACATCGCTTCCCGCCCCCGGTTCGGTGAGGCACATCGTCCCACCCCACTCGCCGGCGCACATCTTGTAGAGATATTTGTTCTTCTGTTCATCCGTTCCATATTCCATGATCAACCCGGCCGCTCCCACCGTCAGACCCACATACATCATAAAGGCGAAGTTTGCCGCACAAAACATCTCTCCGTTGGCATTCTCAATGACTCTGGGCATCCCCTGTCCCCCCACATCAACCGGGAACATGGGGCAGAACCAGCCGGCTTCTCGGAGACTCTTGAAGGGTTTGTGGTAACACTTCGGCGCGTAGGCCTTGCCGTCCTTGAAGACCGCCGGGTCTTCCTTGTCCGCGGTTTCGTAAGTAGGCAGGATCTCTTCCAGAGCGAATTTCTCCGCTTCAGTCAGGACCATGTCGACCATGTCCATCGAGTAGTCGGCATATTTTTCATACTCGAAGAGTTTCTCGATCCCGATCTGTTCGTACAGAACGAACCGCTGATCACGTGTGTTTACCAGTGAATTACTCATGTCATCCTCCTTAGATTTTTTTGTGCCTCGGTTGCGTTGTTCGCCCCAAGAAACCGCCCTTGTGTTACACAGATCTTATCCGGGCGATCCCCCCTGGCCATCAGCCGTTATGAATTCACCTATTTCCCCATCGAAGCGTCGGCATTCCTTCGATCCCCACGAGTGCCTTTACGGCATCCGGCAATTCAGATATTTCCTGTTTCAACAGGCTCTTATACCGCGAAAGATTCCTCCGAAATCTCGACGGCAAGCGCTTCATTCTCCTTGATTATTCCGCACCGGGTCTTTACGGTGGGAAGAATCTCGGCGGCGAAGAACCTCGCCGCCATAATCTTGCCCCTGTAGAAGGAAACGTCCCGATCGCAGACATCGAGAGAGTCCATTTTTTCCAGGGCGATCCCCGCGCCCTGGAGAAGAAGCCACCCGGAGACCACATCTCCCATTACCGCCAGAAAGGGCTCAACATTCTGGATCGGGACAGCCGCTCTGCCGGATTTGAAGAATTCGACAAACGTAAGGGGAAGTTCAGCCACGGCGTCGAGAGCCTCCTGCAGTTTCACCGCGGAAGGTCGCAGCACTTCAAGCCCTTTCAGCTTCTCGATCGTCGCCGTGATCTCCCCGAACAAATTCATCACGTTCATGCCTTTGTTCATTCCAAGCTTCCGACCAACAAGGTCCATCGCCTGAATCTGGTTCGTACCCTCGTAAATCTGAGTAATTTTACAGTCTCTGAGGTATTGTTCAACGGGATATTCCTGACAAAAACCGTATCCGCCATAAACATCAATCGCCTTGGAGCATATATCCATACCTCTGTCTGATGAAAATGCCTTACAGATTGGAGTCAAAAGTTCTGCATAACCATGATATTTTTGTCGCTCCTCTTCGGAATCTGATGCTGCACCCACATCAATACTATACCCGGTAAAGTAGTTCAGCGCCCGGATCCCCTCGAGGTAAGCCTTCATCCACAGCAGCATCCGTCGCACCGGCGGATGGTTGATGATGGCCACCGCGTCCTCATCCTTTCCGGCCAGCGCGGATTTGCTCTGAATCCTCTCCTTCGCGTACTGAACGGCGTGTTCGTAAGCGGCTGAGGCGATGCTCATTCCCTGCACCCCGACATCCAGGCGAGCCTCATTCATCATCTGAAACATGATCTTCATCCCGGCCCGTTCCTCACCGAGGAGTTCGCCGATGCAGTTACCGTTCTCGCCGAAGTTCAGGGTCGCCGTGGCCGAAGCCTTGATCCCCATCTTGTGCTCGATATTCCCCGTGATGACATCGTTGGGCTCTCCCAGGCTCCCATCGTCGTTGACGCGGATCTTGGGAACAATGAAGATGGAAATCCCCTTCGTTCCTGCGGGATCACCCTCGATCCTGGCAAGAACCGGGTGGACGATATTCTCTGTCAGGTCGTGGTCTCCGGCAGAGATAAAACACTTGGTTCCCGTGATGCTGAAGGTCCCGTCCGGCAGACGCCTGGCCGTGGTACGCAAGGCCCCGACGTCACTTCCCGCCCCCGGCTCGGTGAGGCACATTGTCCCGGCCCATTCACCGACATACATTTTGTTCATATACGTATTCTTCTGCTTTTCAGTCCCGAAAGTCTCAATCAGGCCGGCAGCGCCCGTGGTAAGAATGGCGTACATGCTGAAAGCCATATGGGCGGCGGCGAAGAGTTCCCCGCATGCCGTGTGCACCGAGATGGGCAGATTCTGCCCCCCGACCGCCGGGTCCTTCGTCGCACAGATCCATCCTGCCTCCGCGAAGGTTTTAAATGGCCCGTGAAAACAGCGGGGCGCGTATGCCTTCCCGTCCCTGAATTGGGCGCCCTCCCTGTCTCCCTCTTCCAGTGTCGGGGCAATAACTTCAACGGCCATCTTTTCAGCTTCGCTCAGGACCATGTCCACGACTTCTTTCGAATAATCGGCATACTTTTCGAACCCGAAAAGCCTGTCGATACCGATCTGTTCATACAGTAGAAACTTCTGATCCCTCGTATTTACCAGCAAGTTGCTCATTACTCCCCCTCCCGCCGACTTTTCAGCCCCACTATCATGGTTTCTATCCCTTCCCTGACGCTGGAACGAATTCTCTCTTCCCGCATCGACTCGGCTCCAACGAAAAGATGCAGCGATATAATCCCGTTGAGAAGTCCCCACAGGACATTCCGCATCTTTCGGATATCCTGCTTTCTCAACGTCAGTTCCCCAGAATCGACCCCATATTGAAGAATCTTTTCAATGAGCGAGATGGTCCGGTTCATCTCTGAGATGATCTGTCTTCGAGTCTCGCTGGAAAGGTTAAGGGTGTCCGCCTGCAACATGAAGTTCATTAATATCCTGAACTGTTCGGGTTCTTTAAGAAAGATATCTATGTACGCGTCGGCAAAATCGAGCAGGATATCTGCGGCTGATTTTCCCCCGTTGAATATCTGGGAAATCTCTCTGTGGAAGCGTTCTATATCCGTGAGGAGTATCTGGGCATATATCTCCTCCTTGCTGCTGAAATAGAGGTAAATGGCTCCCTTGCTGAGTTCCGCTTTTTCGGCGATATTCGCGACCGTCACAGATTTAAAGCCTCTTTCGATAAAGAGCCTTTTGGCGGCCTTCAGGATATTTTGTCTTCTCTGTTCCTTTTCTCTTTCTCTGCGACTTTTATACCCCGGCATCTTCGCCTTCCTTATTGTAACAATCTTGAATTATTGATGTATATCCGCTTGAGACTGATCATGTACGGACAGGGGTCAGATTGTGACCAGCGTTCATGTTT
>CAZAST010000029.1:1669-15838 GCA_964487805.1 uncultured Syntrophaceae bacterium | reverse complement strand
TTGTTTCCTCTGAGAAGATCGGTGAAGGGAATAATGGCCACGGCGGGAGGCATGAGGGCGAGTATGATGAAACCGTTTAAGAGTTCTTTGTCATCAATGACAAGGACGCTCGTGCCAAGGAGGAAAACGGCAAGAACGCCATAGGTCATCAGGATTCCGAGGATGGCCGGGACGATCAGCAAAAGGGGAGAACGAAAAAAACTTCCTGAGATCCCCATGGTCGAAAGGGTCATGACCAGGGCAAGGGCCGGGAGTGTGAGGTGCCTGCTCCAGGCGCTGGCGCCGGGGAAGAGAAGCCCGACCGCCAGGGCAAGGAAGAGTATGAAATCACGGTTTTTTAATAGGTTTGTGATGGTGCTCACTGTGTGTCCATGGTTCGTGATGATTGAGAAGTCTGGTTGGAAGCTGTCACTAATATCAAAAGTTTCCGGCAGTATAGGCAATTGCCCCGAGCGTGTCAAGGAAAGAGGACCCATCTTCCCGTCTGATTGTAACCCGCTTTGACAAACCTGCCGAGAGGTACTATCTTTATACAAGGTGTAGCACCGAAAGAAAGGGGTTTACAGATGACTGGAAATCAGTATGGTTCCCATATAGAGAACCTGAAACAAATTACCTTTGATATCGGCATGTATCGTCCTCCGAGCGAAGGAGGAAGTCTGTCGCTTCTCCTGCGCTTTACCCGGAACTGTCCCTGGAACAAGTGCACCTTCTGCGAGATGTACAAAGGAGAGAAGTTCGTCTACCGATCGGTCGATGAAATCAAGGCTGATATCGATGCGGTCAAAGCGATCAGCGATGAGATAACCGCCGTCTCGTGGAAGATGGGGTACGGGGGCAGAATACACAGGGATGTGGGGATGGCTGTTCTGCAGTCCGATCCATCATTCTATACGAATCAATACTTTATCTCAGTTTTTAACTGGCTTGCTTCAGGAGGGCGGACCGCTTTTATCCAGGACGCGAACAGCATGATCATGCGGCCGCCGGAATTCATTGAGGTCTTGAAATACCTCAGGGAACAGCTTCCCAGCCTGACCCGGGTGACCACCTACGCACGATCGAAGACACTAGCCCAGAGAAAACCGGAGGAACTGCGGGATATCCACGCGGCCGGTCTGGACCGTCTCCACGTGGGGCTGGAGACGGGAGATGATGAACTCCTGCAGATTGTCAAAAAAGGTGTGACGAGCGAAGAACAGATCGAAGGCGGGAGAAAGGCAGTGGAGGCGGGGTTCCAGCTTTCGGAATACTGGATGCCCGATCTCGGCGGACGGGAACGCTGGCGCCAGCACGCCGAGAATACGGCTCGCGTTCTGACGGCAATCAACCCCCACTATATCCGTTCACGCCCCTTCGTGCCGAGAATAGGCACCCCTATCCACGAAGAATACGAGCGGGAAGGCATTCACCTCTCCTCTCCCCATGAACGGCTTGAAGAAGTGCAGCTTATGGTTACAAACCTCGACGTAACCTCCAAGGTGTGTTTCGATCACGCCATGAACTCCTGGACGGACAGACGGGGAGTTCTGCTTTTCAGTCAGGATTACGAGGGATATCAATTTCCCGACGAAAAGCAGCTCCTCCTGGACAGGATTCAGGAAGGTCTCGACGTCGATGAATCGACGCAGATGCATGTCAGGGACGTAATAGGGACGCGATCACTCTGAGAGGAGTACACCCCCCATGAAAATCGTTGGAATCGTCTGCAGTCCCCGCAAGGGGGGGAATACCGAAATACTGGTCGGTGAGGCTCTCGATGCCGCCCGAAGCGACGGAGTCGAAACGGAACTGATCCGCGTGGCAGACATGAAAATCAACCCCTGCGACGGATGCGGCTCCTGCGCCAAGACCGGCGTATGCCGGATCGATGACGACATGCAGGGCGTCTACCGGAGTTTCGACGAGGCTGACGGGATCATCTTCGGAACCCCCTCATACTTCAGTAACGTAACCGCCCAGGCAAAGGCCGTGATTGACCGCACCTACGTCTCGCTCCTTCATGGAAAACTGCGCGGCAAGGTGGCGGCCGCCCTTGTGGCAACCCGGAGAATCGGAGGGGGACAGATCCTTAGTATCCTGTACAGCTACTTTACCGTCCAGGGAATGATGATCGCCGGCGGGGGAATCGGCTATGGCCGGAAAAAGGGGGATGTCCGGGAAGGTCCCGGCGGATCCCCCGTATTCACGGCCATTGAAGAGGCGCAGGCTGTGGGGAGGCGGGTCGTCAAGACTATCAAAAAGGTTTCATGACGCAGCGCCGGGCTCCTCCCGCGCCCAATAATCAAAGAGTTACCGAAGGTAGCCGGGGAGGGCATCCTCCTCCATCCCCTTGAAGCTGCACCGGATGGGGCATGTTTTGCAGGGGGGCTTGATCCCCGGCAGTGCCGGCTCTCCCTTGATGCCTTCGATATAGTCGCAGCATCGATTCACTTCCTGCTCGTCGCCCTCAACGATGATGACCACGGATCCCTCGGCGCCGCCGTATCCTCCCGAGGCGAAGTGCACGGCCTCGACATCGAAGAGATCCTCCAGCGCGTCAAGTTCGGTATAGGCGTTGCAGTCTGAAATGCATACCATGCCGCCCAGGGCGCCGATGCTCCGCTCGATAGCGAGGACGCCGCCCATTCGCGAAGCCTCTTCCACGGACAGGACCATCTTTTCGAGACCTACGGGATAGATCACCGTTCCTCCCCGGGCCTTCATGGGCAGATAGATCTCGCCCATGGTTCCCCCCGTGGGATTCGCCATGAAAACGCCCACGGCTCCCGTATTGTCGATGGCGTTCGCCCCTTTCAAGATGACATCTCCCGGGCCTACCTTATCCATGATTGAGGAAGGTTCGGCCTTCAACACTTCATTCTTGTGAAAGGTAACCGGTTGCGTGCGGACGCCCTGGGGGAGAACACAGGTAATACCCTTGATAATCTGACCGGCAACATACTTTTCTTTTTCTATCGATTCTCCCAGCAGTTCTTCGACGATGTAGGCGTTTGTCGACCCGCGCCCCACGATGAGATATCCTTCCTCCCTGGCTTGTTTGACTTCGGGAAGCGCAACGATTCCTTTGGCGATCAGCCGCTTCGATTCGGCCGATGTTAACGTAAAAAGTGCCTGCATAAGCGCATATCCTCCTTTTCCTTGGTTGTCTCAAGAACTCTGTTAAAAATTCCCTGACGCGCTGCACGCGCGCCCTTATGCGCTATATGCCATAAATCAAGGCCTTTGAAAAGGCATCTTTTATATGTTGACGATCTTCAACAGATCATCGTCCCGGTCTAAACCGGCAAGTCTTTTGTACTCCTCGAATCTTTCCTTGGCTTCCTCTTCTGCTATCTTATATACCTTTTCGGCCTCCTCGGGAAACAATCGTTTCAGGCTGGAATAACGGACTTCCCCTTTGATAAACTCCTGAAAATCTCCACTGATCTCGGCTGAATCCAGTTGAAAAGGATTTTTCCCTTCACCTTTGAGACGAGGATTGTAGCGGTACAGCGGCCAGTAGCCGGCTTCAACGGCCTTTTTCTCTTCCTCTTGGCTTTTGCCCATATCGATCCCGTGATTTATACAGGGCGAATAGGCAATTATCAGAGAAGGCCCCGGGTAACTTTCGGCTTCAATGATCGCGTTAAGGAACTGTTTCTTGCTCGCACCCATTGCCACGGAAGCGACGTACACATACCCGTACGTCATGGCCATACGACCGAGATCTTTTTTACGCACGGACTTTCCTTTTGCTGCAAATTTTGCGACAGCTCCTATGGGGGTAGACTTTGATGCCTGTCCTCCCGTATTTGAATAAACTTCCGTATCCAGCACCAGTATATTGAGATCGTGATTTTCCGCTATAACATGATCCAGGCCCCCGTATCCGATGTCATACGCCCAGCCGTCTCCGCCTATGGCCCAGATTGATTTTTTAACAATAAGATCTTTCAATCTAAGTATATTATGCAACAGGTCCCTTTTTGTTCCGATCGACCGGGGAATTTCGCACGAAACTCCCTCTTCAATCTTAAATCTCAGATCCCTGGTCACATCGGGATCCCTCATGTTCTCAAGCCACGATTTCAAAAGATCTTTCAGATTGTCGGGGATATCTTCTTTAAGGGCGTTTCTGAAATGCATGGCAAGTTTCTCACGACGTCGTGAAATCCCCGTTTCCAGGCCCAGGACAAATTCGGCATTGTCTTCGAACAGCGAATTGGCCCAGGCCGGACCGTGGCCATACTCGTTGACGGTATAAGGGCAGATGGGGGCGGAAGCTCCATATATCGAAGAACATCCGGTTGCATTCCCTATGATCATCCTGTCCCCGAAAAGCTGCGTAATGACTTTGATGTAGGGTGTCTCGCCGCATCCGGGGCAGGCGCCGGAAAACTCGAAAAGCGGTTGTTGAAATTGACTGCCTTTTACGGTTGTTTTGGGCATCACGGTATCCTTCACTCGAACGGTCAAGGAGAACTTATGATTGGGAATCTGTCTTTCACTCTGGCTGCTCAAACGCTTCATGATGAGAGCCTTTTCCTTCGATGGGCAGACATCCGCGCAGTTGCCGCACCCCACACAGTCCAGGGGGCTTATTTGTATGCGATATTTGAGCCCTTCAAGTTCTTTCCCGCGCGCTTTCAGCGTTATAAAATCTTTCGGAGTCTTTTCAAGCTCTTCATCAGAGGCAAGAACCGGCCGTATGGCGGCGTGAGGACAGACAAATGAGCATTGATTACATTGTATGCAGTTTTCAGGTATCCACTCGGGCACATTGATCGCCACCCCTCGTTTTTCATACTGTGCCGTAGCCGTTGGGAAAATTCCGTCAGGAGGAAGCGCACTGACCGGAACCGCATCCCCTTTCTGCAGAGTCATGGGAATCATTACTTTGGCAACAAATTCGGAAACGTTCTCCACGGGGTATGCGCTGCGTCCGGATTCCGCCCATGATTGCGGCACACGGATTGTTTTGATGGCTGAGAGGGCCTGATCAACAGCCCGTATATTCATATCGACAACCTGATCGCCTTTTTTGCAGTACGCCTTTTTTATTGCCTGCTTGAGGTACTCTATCGCCTGATCCGGGGGAATCACGTTGGCTATCTTGAAAAAGGCCGCCTGCATGATCATGTTGATCCGTCTGCCCAATCCAACCTTTTCCGCGATGCTTACTGCGTCGATATTATAGAAATTCAGGTGTTTATCAGCGATGATCTTCCGCAGATTGGGGGGAATCTCCCGTTCCATCTCTTCCACCGTCCAGGGCGAGTTCAGCAGGAAGTTCCCCCCCGCGACAATTCCTTCAAGAAGGTCAAATTGGGTGACGTACGCCGGAACATGACAGGCGATAAAGTCGGCATGTTTTATAAGATAGTGAGACAGGATGGGGTTTTCTGAAAAACGGAGATGGGAAACGGTGACACCTCCAGATTTTTTGGCGTCGTAAGCGAAATAGGCCTGTGTGAACCTGTCGGTATTCTCCCCGATGATTTTTATGGCCTCCTTGTTGGCGCCGACCGTTCCATCCGCGCCTATACCCCAGAATTTGCACTGGGTTGTACCGGGAGGCGAGGCCGAGAATTCTTCCCCTATCTCGAGAGATGAGTGACTGACATCGTCGTTGATCCCCACGGTAAAGGATCTTTTGGGTTCCCATTGATCAAGATTGTCATACACAGCCTTGACCATGGCAGGGGTGAAATCCTTGCTGCCGAGCCCGTATCGACCGCCTACGACAAGTTGCCCGAATCCCCCTTCGTTGATGGCGGTGCTGACATCCTGGTAGAGTGGCTCGCCAATGGTAAGGGGAGTCTTCACCCTGTCCAGCACGGCTATCTTTTTTGCCGATTTGGGAAGGACCTTGAAAAAGTGCTCCCTCGAAAAAGGAAGATAGAGGCGCACTTTTATGAGGCCGAGGCGAGCCCCCTTTGAGTTCAAGTAATTGATTGTCCCTTCGATGACATCGCAACTCGAGCCCATGGAGACAATAATCTTATCGGCTTCCGGATGACCTGCGTAATCAAAAAGGTGATATGGTCTTCCCGTCAGCTGACTGACTTTTTTCATCTCTCCTTCGATAATCGCGGGAAGCTTTGCGAAATACGGAGAACACGCTTCGCGATTCTGAAAATAGATGTCCGAGCTCTGAGCCGTGCCGCGAGCCTGGGGGTGCTCAGGATTCATCGCATTTTGTCTGAAGCGTTCAATCGCATGCCAGTCGATCAGTTTGGCCATATCGGGATAATCAATGAGTTCGACTTTTTGAACCACCATGGAGGTTCTGAAACCATCAAAACAGTGAACAAAGGGCAGACTGGCCTTGATGCTCGCGAGATGAGAGACAAGGCCGATGTCCATAACCTCTTGGGGCGAAGCTGAAGCCAGCAGAGAAAAACCGGTTTGTCGGACTGCGTTAATATCGGAATGATCTCCAAAAATGCAGAGGGCGTGTCCGGCGACGGACCTCGCTGCTACATGAAAGACTGTTGGCAGGAGTTCGCCCGCAATCTTATGCATATCAGGTATCATGAGCAACAGGCCCTGGGATGAGGTATAGGTGGTGGATAACGCTCCCGCAGCGAGCGATCCATGTACAGCGGCGGCGGCTCCGGCTTCCGACTGCATCTCAACGATATCAAGTGTCTGTCCAAAGAGGTTCTTCCTGCCCCGAGCAGCCCATTCACTGCAATATTCTCCAATGGTGCTTGACGGGGTGATCGGGTACAGGGCGGCAACCTCACTCATCGCGTAAGAAACATACGCCGCTATCTCATTTCCTTCCAGGGTCCTAATAAGTCCAGCCATCATACTTCTCCTTTCTTTTACCCTCTCTCTTCCACGAGCAGGGTTTATGAGCTATCCGTGACTTCAAACAGGTGAATCCAAATAAAAAAGGCCGCGAACTCTCTTTTCGAGATGCGGCCTCTTCACAAAAAAAGCCGCGGGTTTTGGGCCCGCGGCTTTTTTCTTTTATGTTATTAGAATCAAGCAGCTGACCCCGTACGTACTACTACGGATACGGAGACTACCACAGCTGCATTTTCTGAAAAATCTAACATGTCTAAGGATTCCCTGATCAAATTGGATGCCCTTTTTACATGGGGAGTTCTTTTTGTCAAGATAAATTTGAAGGGCCTCTTTTTTGAAGTCTGCGTCGATCCAACTGGGGATTTCAAGTATCTTCTTGCAAAGACCCTCGTAACTCGTTAAGGAGAATATCGTTTCAGTGCATAGGGAGGGATTGCTGTTGAAACTCATACTGGTTCGTCATGGTCAGACTGTGTGGAACCGTGAAAAACGGGCGCAGGGCATAAGCGATATCGAACTCAGCCAACACGGCAGATCGCAGGCGGAATGTCTCGCCCTCTCGCTGCGGAACGAAAAGATAGACAGAATAATATCGAGTCCGTTGAAACGGGCGTTACAGACGGCAGAAGTGATCAACCGTTTTCATCATCTTCCCATCCATACCGAGGATGGTCTGATGGAGCTCAACATGGGAAATTTTGAAGGAATCTCCCTAGGGAGAATGTCGCATGATCACGAAGACTTCCTGAAACAATGGTTTGATGATCCCGCCTCCGTGGTCATGCCGGGAGGCGGATCCCTTGCCGATCTCCAGAGACGGTCATGGGGAGTTGTCGAGCGCCTGATCGGGAAAACCGGGGCAACGCTCCTTGCCTCACACAACTTCACCATTATGACGATTCTCAGCATGATCCAAGGGGCGGATCTGGCAGGGATCAGACAATTTCACGTTGATGTCGCCTCGAAAACGGTGGTGCATTTTGAGGAAGGGAATGGGGATATTCTTCTGTTCAACGATGTCAGTCATCTGAAAGACTGTAAAGAGGTCGACCTTTGAGTTTTCGGTTGAGAAGCACGGAGCGCTGACTTGCCAGGATGGTCTCAGGTGGACTTTTCGCTGTTGTTTTGATACTATTGCTCCGCGATGGTTGAATATTCCTTTATCAAAGAACCGGTTTCCGAAGAGATCAGCACGATAACGGATCTCTACCGGCGAGAAAACTGGTGGAATCACGAGGGGGACAACCCGGAGATGATCAGACTCATCGTCGCGGGGAGCCATTGCTTTGTGGTTGCCCGCCGTGAGGGGCGGATTATCGGTATGGGGAGAGCCATGAGCGACCGCGGCAGCGACGCTTATATCCAGGATGTGACCGTTCTTGACGCTTTTCGCGGCAGGGGTATTGGAACAGGGATTGTCAGGGAACTGATCCACCGGCTCGAAGAGGACGGGATTCACTGGATCGGTCTTATAGCGGAACGCGGCTCTCACCCCTTCTACGAACGTCTCGGCTTCTCCATCATGGATGGGGCGGTACCCCTGCTGAGGTTGACAAAATGAAATTCACTCCCATAACACCTTCCGATTACCCGTCTCTCAAACCGTTTTTTGACCAACAGGGCTATCGACTCTGCTCCTACTCTCTATCTTCAATCATTGTCTGGAACAATGATGTCTATCATCCCTGCGGCGCGGTGGATAATGGCTCTCTTATTGTCTGTGCCGATTTTCCTACGCACGGGGATAAGACGCATCTGCTGCTGCCCATCTCGCCCGGCAGGGAATATGGCCCCGAAGAGCTTGCCGAACTCTCTCGTCGGACGGGGTGCAACAGATATTGGTTTATTCCCGGGGATTATATTGAGAGGCACCGTGAAAACGGGTTGGAGGAACTCTTCACCGTTGAGAGGCAGGAGGAGTATGACGACTACGTCTATCGGACCGAAGATCTCGCAATGCTGGAGGGAAGGAAGTACGCGAAGAAACGGAACCTTATCAGACAGTTCGAGCGTGAATATTTCGAACAATCAGGAAATGTCGTTATGCACCATATATCGCCGGGGGATGTCCCGCGATGCCTCGAATTTCTGGACCGGTGGTGTGAGGAGCGGGGCGGCGACGTGGACAGAGACGAAGACCTCGCCTGCGAGTGGCACGCCACCAGAAACGCCCTCAAGAATTTGGATGCCTTGGAGTTCAAAAGCCTTATGCTTTCAATAAACGGGGAGATAGAGGCCTTTGGCATGGCCTCGCGGCTTACGGAGACGATGAGCGCGCTCCACTTTCAGAAGGCCTCGGCGCAGATCAAGGGGCTCTACCAGTTTTTTGACCGTGAATGCGCCCGCAGACTCTTCCCGGAATTGGAATTTATCAACAAGGAAAGTGATATGGGCATTCCGGGGCTCGCCCACGTCAAAAAATCCTACCATCCCGAGATGATGATACCATCCTATAAGCTGATCACTCAAGAAAAGTAACTAGTTAGCTTGATGAAGAGGAGAGCAACTATGATGACGCTGAAGCAGTATTTTGAAAATAAAAATGGCACGGGGGTCCTTGCCACGGCCGATGCTTCGGGGAGGGTGAACGCCGCCATATTCGGCAGGCCTCACTTCATGGAAGAGGAAACTATCGCCTTTATCATGCCTGACCGGCTGACTCATGAGAATCTCAAAACGAACGGGAGCGCCGTTTACCTCTTCCGGGAATCGGGTGGCGGATATGCGGGGAAACGTCTGTACCTGACCAGGACAGGCGAATCGGAAGATGCCGCGCTGATCGAGAAGATCAGGTCACGCCCCCGTCATGGAGATCATCCGGGTGAGTCCCGGAAAAAGAGCTATCTGGTATACTTTGCTGTCGACCGCGTCCTTCCGCTGATCGGGGATGGGATTGGATAGGTCGCCAGCCCTCCACTGAATCATTCCGGCATCCTGGGGAAAAACTGCGTTCTTATGAATAACACACCGATCCTTTCGGCGCGGCAATCATCTGCTTTCCGTAAAACCGTCTACGATTATTACAAACGACACGGGAGGGACCTTCCCTGGAGAGAGACGATCGATTCCTACCGGATTCTCGTTTCGGAGGTTATGCTCCAGCAGACGCAGGCGCCCCGTGTTCTTCAGAAATACGGAGAATTTCTGGATCGCTTCCCCGATGTGGCCGCTCTTGCCGCAGCTTCCCTCAGCCATGTCCTGAGCGCGTGGCAGGGGCTGGGATATAACCGCCGGGCCCTTATGTTGAAACAGGCGGCGGAGCGGATCGTCGCCCACCAGGGGGGCGTCGTGCCCCGTAACGTGGAAGCGCTTGTTTCGCTGCCGGGAATCGGTCCCGCTACCGCCCGCGCCGTGATGGTTTTCGCTTTCAATGAGCCGGTAATCCTGATCGAGACAAATATCCGGGCCGTTTTCATTCATCATTTCTTTACCGGTGAGGAGCCAATCCCGGATTCCGCTCTCATCCCACTCATTGAGAAGACACTCGACCGGAAGAATCCGAGAAAATGGTATAACGCCCTTATGGATTACGGGACCTTCCTGAAAAGGGCTCACGCCAATCCGGCACGGAGGAGCGCTCATCACCAGAGGCAATCGCCCTTCGAGGGTTCTGTCCGTCAGATACGGGGGGCGGTCATTCGGCTTATCCTGGAAAAGGTGAGGATTTCTCGGGGGGATATCATTCAAGGGCTTTCTTTCGATGAACATACCGTAAGAGAAACTCTCGATCAGCTTGAGCGGGAGGGGATTATCGCGACAAGGGATGGCTCCCTCTCGATCGCGTAAAAATGTGTCTCGTAACGAACAAGAAATTTGACACTGCGGGAGCGTATCTTTTATATATTCTATGGGACGATGAGTATCCCTCGATTTCAGAAACAATAGGAAGGAGCAACGACACATGCAGGTGGTGAGTATCGATAAATTGGGTGAGACGATATACGGATGCCTGGATGACGGGATCAGCTACCATATCTTTTCGATTAATCCCGGCTGCTCCGTCGAATATGAGGAGAGCTATTATCGGGGTGATTACGAGGACTATGATCAGTTTGTCCTCTCGTACGCTCAGACGGATCCCAGTTTCTGTTTTCTAGAAACACCCGTGGCTGTCAATGCCGCCGATAAGGAAGACTTGACATATGAAGTGATGATGGGGGCATGGCGGAATGTATGGAAGGGAGAGGACAATTCCTGAAGGAGGTCATTTCTTCCCTCTCATTACGCGGAAGTAATCGGCGAGGATTTCCGCATGGTCGAACATTAACGGCTCGGGGAGGGTGTTTTCCCTGAAGACTCCGATTTGTGCGGCATCGTCCGCCGCAATGGGGTTACCCGCTCCTCTGGCCATGAAGACTGTAGATATGGTGTGTTGCCGGGGGTCTCGATCGGGGCGCGAATAGGTCTTCAACTGGCCTTCAAGTATCACATCAAGAGAGGTCTCCTCCCGCGCCTCTCTTACGGCGGCGTCTTCCAGGGATTCACCATAATCGACAAAACCGCCGGGAATCGCCCAGCCGACAGGGTCGTTCCTTCTCATGATGAGGAGGATTCCTCCGTCGACGGCAATAATGATATCGACCGTGGGTGTCGGGTTCCGGTAGCACTCCAGCTGCGCGCCGCAGTGAGGGCAGATTTTCCGTGTTTTTTCGATCATGGTCTCTCCGTTTATCCGTGATTTCAAAAATATAAATTGAACCTCGGCTACGTGTCAAGGACGGATTTTCTTGACATGTGAGGGTTATTTATTTAGTGTCCACCGTTATAAAGGGTTATCTCCACGCGAAAACAAGGTTTCTTTGGAGGAGAAATGATTGGTGTACTGATTATAACTCACGGCAATCTGGGACATGAACTGATAAAGGCCGCAGAAATGATAAAGGGTGACACGCGCGGAATCACCTCTATTTCGCTGGATGCCTCTACAGCCGTGGAAGACATCAAGAAAACCATTACGTCTGCAATAAAAAAGGCAGATACGGGTGAAGGTGTGCTGGTAATGACCGACCTTTTTGGCGGGACTCCATCAAATATTTCTCTCTCCTTTTTGAAAGAAGATAAAGTCGAAGTAGTTACCGGCGTGAATCTTCCCATGCTGCTCAAGATATCGGACATACGGGAAGACAAAAAAAAGCTGGCCGAATTTGCTAATCTCGTGAAGGTGTATGGAAGAAAAAACATCTACCTGGCCAGTGAAATCTTAAACAGAAAAGCGAGTGAGTGATCTGGTACGGCTCCCATCAACACATCCTTCTCTGATACGAGTAGATAACAGGCTGGTTCACGGCCAGATACTGGAGGCGTGGGTCCCGTTTATCGGCGCTTCGCGCATTTTGGTGGTCAGTGACGAGGTAGTGGGTGATCTGCTCCGGGAAACGGTTATCAGGATGGCCGTTCCTCAGCAAATAGAAACCCACATCTTCGGCATCGAAGAATTTTCACAGGGCGATGTCCACAGGGAATTTCTTGAAGAGAAAAGCATCATCCTCTTTCAAGGTGTCGATGACCTGCTCGCTGCCGTCCGGCTGGGTTTCGGATTCAAGAGCCTGAATATAGGCAATGCCTTCACCGAAGCTGGAATTTTCCATCCGACGCCGTCCATCTCTCTCACCGAAGATCACGTGAAAGGGTTACTCTGTCTTGCCGATTCAGGCGTCAAGATAGAACTGCGGTGCGTGCCGAGGGACCGCCCTGTGGATTTTGTGAGAGCGGGAAAGGCGTTCATCAAAACCCGGACGTGACGTTCATCCCGGATACAAAAACACGCGAAGACGCAATCCCAATGGTGACGGTATTGTTCTCAGCCGGCGAAATTGCCGCATAATATCTCTCGTTATAAAGGCATGCCATGTGGTTAAACTCGCTGGGGGTGGCCTTTCTGGGTGGTGTTATCTGTCTGGATCGGGTGTTCCTCCAAGCCATGATATCGCGTCCCATTGTCGCCGGGCCCGTTATCGGGTTGGTCCTTTCCGAACCCCTGACCGGTCTGACGATCGGGGCCTTTATAGAACTCCTGTGGATCGACAGACTGCCCATGGGGCTTTACATCCCTCCCAACGATTCTGTTGCCACGGTTCTCGCAACAGCGGGCGCCATACTGGCGGGGAGAGAACTGGGTTCCATTCCCCGCGAGCTTATCTCTCTTGCTATCCTTCTCTTTCTCCCGACAGCTTTTCTCGCCCAGCAGGTCGATATCTGGATTGCGAAGACCAATGAAAGGCTTTCCCGTAAAGCCTCTGAATATGCCCGTCTGGGCGATATACGGGGGCTTGCCAGGGAGCATCGGTTCGGGCTTGTCAAAACATTTACGGGCGCATTTCTCGTCATTATTCTGTGTATTGTGCCGGGCGTGATGATTCTCACGTGGGTATTTCCCCTTCTTCCGGAGAGGGTTCTGAAGGCTCTTGCGTATACCTATACCTTCATTCCTGTTCTCGGCATCGGAGTGGCGCTGAACACGATCAAATTGCGCGGAACCATCCCGCTCTTCGCGGGGATCTTCCTTGTGGCGGTTACCCTTTTAAAGATTTTCTAGACAGCATTCATCCCATGAAATCAAGTGCTTTGGATATCGAAACATGTGAAATGACGGCGGATGATCTCGATGATGTTCTCGTGATCGAGCGCGCATCCTTTCCTATCCCCTGGTCGAGAAACATATTCCTGGGAGAGATAGAAACTCCCTTTTGCCACAGCCTGGTGGCCCATGTGAAGGGCAGTATCGTCGGGTATATATGCTTTGCCATCGTATGTGATGAAATTCACCTGAGGAATATTGCCGTGCATCATCAGTGGAAGAGACGCGGTGTGGCCTCGGTACTTCTATCGCGTATGGTTGCCCTTTCATCCTCCGAGAAAGCCCGATACGGCACCTTGGAGGTGCGGAAATCAAATACGCCCGCATTAAATTTGTACAAAAAATTCGGCTTTGTGGTAGAAGGAATACGGCCCGCTTATTACTCAGAAACGAGGGAGGACGCCCTGATCATGTGGGCGGATTTTGAATCGTGAAACCGGATATCCGCGCAACGGTTTTCTCTCAAAGGGAAACCATCAAGAGACATTTTCTGCTGACCGTCACAGTCCCGCCTTATTTCGGGGAAGCCCTTCCCGGACAGTTCGTCATGGTACGGCTGCAGGGATGCGCCGCGCCTTTTCTTTCGCGCCCCTTCAGCATCTATTCCGTCTATTCCCGGGGCGATGATACCTTTCTGGAGATATTCTACCAGGTGGTGGGGGAGGGGACGGAGATATTGTCGAAATTGGCGGCGTTGTAGTATAGTTATTCACTTTTTGCGGAAAGCCCGCCCAAAGCGCGAAAAAAATGGGATTCGTGGAAGCTAAATCCTTCAAAAGCGATGTTAAATCATA
>CAZAST010000029.1:0-1659 GCA_964487805.1 uncultured Syntrophaceae bacterium | reverse complement strand
TTGCGGTCTCCAAGGGGCAGACCGTGACCGGCGGGGAGGGGACGGAGATACTGTCGAAACTGGGGGAAGGGGATCTTGTCGGTATCCGGGGTCCTCTGGGCAAGGGATTTGATGTTCCTTCCTCACGCGGAACGATAGTTCTCGTGGCGGGCGGGATCGGCGTGGCGCCTCTTTCCTTTCTCGCCCAGCGCTGCAAAGAGGAGATAGATGGCGTTAAGTTGATCTGCTACCTGGGCGCGGGAACGGCTGAATCACTCGCGGGTTTGAAGAGGCTTGAGGAAATCTGTACCGAAGTGAAGATAAACACGGATGACGGAAGCAGTGGATATCACGGCCTGGTCACGGGCTTGTTCGAAAAGGATATGGATCGCTACGCCGATGGCACTGTGAGAATTTACTCCTGCGGCCCCCGCGCCATGCTCAAGAGTCTGCAAGCGTTGTTGGCGGATACCCGGGCTTACTGCCAGGTCTCCCTTGAAGAGCGCATGGCATGCGGTTTCGGCGCCTGTCTCGGGTGCGCGGTACGGCTACGGTCCCATGGCGGCGGATTCGTCAGGGTCTGCACGGAAGGGCCGGTCTTCGATATCAGGGATGTGGAATTCAGTGAATAATTATTCTGTCGGCTGATTGTGACAGGTGCATGGATGAAGGTACATACGAGCGTTGACATCGGCGGTCTCAAGCTGAGAAATCCGGTCATGACTTCATCGGGGACCTTCGGTTACGGTGAAGAATATGCCGACTACCTTGATATCAATCGGCTCGGCGCCATTGTAGTCAAAGGATTGTCCCTGAAACCACAAGAAGGGAATCCTCCGCCGAGGATCATCGAAACGGCCTCGGGAATGCTCAACGCCGTGGGCCTCCAGAATGTGGGAGTGGAAGCATTCATTGAAGAAAAATTGCCCTACCTTCGCACCATCGATCCCGCCGTGGTGGTCAACATATTCGGAAACAGCGTCGAGGAATACGGCAGAATTGCCGAGATCCTGAACGATGCCGACGGGGTGGATGCCCTTGAGGTGAACATCTCGTGCCCCAATGTGAAAGAGGGAGGGGTCGCTTTCGGCTCCGATCCGCTTCTCGCAGGGGAGGTGACGCGTGCGGTGAAGGTTGTGTCCCGGCTTCCCGTCATTGTGAAGCTGACACCGAACGTGACGGACATCACCGAAATTGCCCGGAGTGTTGAGATTGCCGGGGCCGACGCCGTCTCCCTTATCAATACGCTCACCGGCATGTCCATCGACATAGAGAGGAGAATCCCTCACCTGAAGAATATCACCGGCGGTCTCTCCGGGCCGGCCATAAGGCCGGTCGCCCTGCGGATGGTATGGGAGACGGTAAGGGCTGTCTCCATCCCCGTTATCGGTGTCGGGGGAATCAGGAACGCCTCGGACGCCCTCGAATTTCTCATCGCCGGCGCGCGAGCGGTCCAGATCGGAACGGCACATTTTATCGATCCCTCCGCGGCGGCCCATGTGATCGACGGGATCGAACAGTATCTTTCAGGGCATAGAATTGAAGACATCCGGGATCTGATCGGGACACTCAAGACATAACATGCCTTCCAGCCAATCAGAGGAGATTGAATGCCGAATACGGATCCATATGATATCATCATAATCGGGGGAGGTCCCGGCGGCTACACCGCAGGCGTCA
>CAZAST010000028.1:0-16132 GCA_964487805.1 uncultured Syntrophaceae bacterium | reverse complement strand
CTGAAACGTACCCCGGGGGTTGATTTAAAGCCTCTCTCGGGAGAGATCGAGCGCCTCCGAATCATCAAGGAGAAAGAAGAAGTCGCGCTCATCCGGGAGGCGGCACAGAGAGCGGCTTCTGCCCTGACGGAAACGCTGGAAGAGATCAGCCCGGGCATGACCGAACAGGGGGTTGTGGCGATCCTGGAGATGAAGATGAGACAGGCCGGCGGTGAAGGACCGTCTTTTGAGACCATCGTGGCCTCCGGGCCCAACGCGGCGCTCCCTCACGCGGCCCCCGGTTCCCGCGAGATAGAGGACGGAGATTTTGTAACCATCGATTATGGGACCGTATGGGGAGGATATCGCTCGGACGAGACCTGTACCATTGCAGTGGGGCGTGTGACCGAGAGGCAGGCCGCCGTGTACGCTGTGGTGAAGGAAGCGCACGACAGGACCATCGATGCGATGAGGGAAGGGATTTCCTGCAGGGAGGTGGACGCCGTTGCCAGAGAGTATATCGACAGAGCCGGGTACGGATCGCGCTTTGCGCACGGAACCGGGCACGGCGTTGGCCTGGAAATCCATGAACCCCCCCGTCTTTCGGGGCGGTCGGATGATATTCTGGAAGAGGGAATGGTTGTTACGGTGGAACCGGGGGTCTACCTTCCCGGCTTGTGGGGAGTGCGAATAGAGGACACTATTCTAGTCGAAAAGGATGGATGCGAGATCCTGACGAGGATGTCCAAGGATTTGAAAATACTATAATGTGTGAGGATGTTGGCCTATGTCGTTTCCGGATGATTTGATGTACAGCAGCGAACATACGTGGGCGCGGATCGATGGAGATATCGCGACCGTGGGGATAACGGATTATGCCCAGGACAAACTGGAAGAGATTCTGTCGGTGGAGCTGCACCCGGTGGATTCTTCCGTTGAGCAGGGCGAACCATTCGGGGTCATAGAATCCGTCAAGGCAACAACAGAACTCATCTCTCCCGTGAGCGGCGAGATTGTCGGCGTCAATGAAGACCTGGCCGATGATGTGGGTATTCTCAACAGCGACGCATACGACACGGGGTGGATGATCGCCGTTCAGATACGGGATGCGGGAGAGCTGGATACCCTGATGGACGCGGAGGAGTACGAGGATTATATAGAGGCGAACGAGGAGGACGATTAGGGAACGGTGGAGACATGGAGGTTGATCCCTTTCGCGCGCCATGATCCTTTTGAGAATATGGCCATCGACGAGGCTCTGTTCAGGATGCATCAGCAGGAAAAAAAGCCTCCCGTCCTCCGCTTTTACGGCTGGAATATCCCAGCCGTTACTCTCGGATACTTTCAGAATGCCGAAGAGGAGCTTAATTGCGCGTACTGCCGTGACAGAGGCATCCCAGTCGTTCGGCGGCCGACGGGAGGGAAGGCGGTTCTCCACGCAGGCGATCTGACCTATTCCCTCGTTGCCCGGGAGGGCTCCCCCCTTTTCTCAACCAACGTGGTCGAAACATACCGGATCATAAGCGGGTGCATCGTTCGGGGCCTCGCCGGAGCAGGAATCGATGCGCGCATGGTCGAGGAGGGGAGGAGTGGAACCCTGTCCGGGAATGGGTTCTGCTTTGCCACCTCATACAAACATGAACTCCTCGCGGGGGGGAAAAAGATCTGCGGAAGCGCCCAGATGCGGGCACGGGGTGTCTTTCTCCAGCATGGGTCCGTGCTTGTCGATCTTGATCCGCTGGCGGTCTCTTCCGCAATCGGGAAGACAGGGGATATCGAGAGGCGGGCGCGGGAGATCGCGGCTGTCGTAACCTCTGTCCGCGAGGCCGCGGGAGATACTGTCGGCATGGACGATCTGTGCCGGGCCGTGGCGGCGGGGTTTGAGGAGGTCCTCCGCGTCCGGCTGGCGGAGGGGAGCCTGTCCCCCGAAGAGGATGCCCTGAAAGAGAAATTGCTGGCGGACAAATATTCGCGGGACGAATGGAATTTGAGAGGATGGAACGATCGGCATGGATCTTGAAGCAATTATAAAACAGGGAATCCTTTCCCATGATGCGTATCCCGCAGTGGATCTGCCGTGCCGGATCAAGCTTGACGCCAACGAGAATCCCTATCCCCTGTCCCCCTCCCTGAAGCGCCTCATCTTCGAGCGCCTTGAGTCCGTATCCCTCAACCGCTATCCGGCGCCGGGATCTCCCGCTTTGAGGGCGGCTTTCGCCCGCTATTACGGGGTGAAGGAGGAGATGGTTCTCATCGGGAACGGATCGGATGAACTGATACACATCCTCCTGACGGCAGTCGGCTCCTCATATCCCGCCTCCGTCCTCTTTCCGACCCCCACCTTTGCCATGTACGGGATCAGTGCCCTGAACACGGGGCACCATATTATGGAGGTGCCGCTGGACCGGCGGCTGGACCTTGATATGGATGCCATGCTGGCCGCCATCGCCGACGCGCGACCGTCCCTCATATTCCTGAGTTACCCCAACAATCCCACGGGGAAATGTTTCGACAGAAAGGGTATAGAGCGGATTCTCGAGGCATCCGGCGGGCTGGTGGTGGTTGACGAAGCCTACGGTAACTTTTCGGGGAAGACCTTTCTGGGCGATCTCGACCGGTGGGATAACCTGGTCATACTGAGGACCCTTTCAAAAGTTGGACTGGCGGCCCTCAGGCTGGGGATCCTGATCGGACATCCCTCCCTGGTTCATCAGTTGAACAAGGTGCGGCTCCCCTATAACGTGAACATCTTCTCTCAGGTGGTGGGAGAGATCTTTATCGAACGCTCCGCGGAATTCCTCGAGCCGGTGGAACGTATTATCGCGGGGAGAAAGTGGCTTTCCGACGAACTCATGGCTATTGAGGGGATTACCCCCCACCCCTCGGACGCCAATTTCATCCTTTTTAGTTGTGTTACGGAGAAAGATGCTGTATACGAACAACTTGTCGAACGAGGCGTGCTCGTCAAAAATTTTACGTCTCCCGACAGCCTCGTGAACTGCATGCGGGTGACGGTCGGAACCGCGGAGGAGAACAGGGATTTTATCGAGACCCTCAGGGGGATCGTGCAGGGAGAGTGATAACCGCATAGGTACAGTCAAGGGGTGGAAGACGGCGCTGGAGTTTCAGGCCGTTCTGCCCCTTTTTTGTATCCGGCGGCCTATCGGCGTCTTGCGAATTGAGCATGTCAAAACAAAGCCTATTTTTCTACGGAGGGAGGTGACAATCTTTGGAAGTTCGAGTAATCGACAACGATGTTGAACGAGCCTTGAAGATACTGAAAAACAAGCTTTCGAAAAGCGGTTTTTTCAAGGAACTCAAACTGCGCAGAGCTTACGAGAAGCCCTCTGTAAAGAAAAAGAGAAAAGCCCTTGAAGCGCGCAGGCGGGTAGCCAAGGCGGCGCGGAGACGAAAGTGGTCTCCCCGGTAGGACCGGTGGTTTCAGAGCGGATGGCGCGGGACTAAGGTGAAGTTCCCGCGGCCGTCCTCCGATGGGTGGGCGTTTTGGGGAGGAGCTATGGCAGAGAAACAGTACATTGTGGATGCCCTGTCCGCCGATGAAGCATGGCGCGTCTTCCGGATCATGGCGGAGTTTGTGGAAGGCGTAGAAGAGCTTTCACGGATCGGCCCCGCCGTGAGTATATTCGGTTCGGCCCGGGAGGCTCCGGGGGACGTCTATTACGAGAAGGCGCGCGAAGTTGCCCGTCTCCTCGGCACGCAGGGATTCGCCGTGATTACCGGAGGAGGGCCGGGCATCATGGAGGCGGCCAACCGGGGAGCCGGCGAGGCGGGAACCCCATCGGTGGGGATGAATATCCAGCTGCCCTTTGAACAGAAACCCAACCCCTATGCCACCATCAGTATCGGCTACAAGTATTTCTTCATCCGCAAGGTCATGTTCGTCAAGTATGCCATGGCCTATGTCATCCTTCCAGGGGGATTCGGGACCATGGATGAACTCTTCGAGGCCCTCACCCTTATCCAGACGAAGCGGATACGGAGCTTCCCGGTGGTTCTCATGGGAAAGGACTACTGGGGAGGGCTGGTGGGCTGGCTGAAAAAGACCATGCTGAGCGGGGGGAAGATCTCTCCGGAGGACCTTGAACTTATCCAGATGATCGATGAACCCGATCAGGTAGTCCGGCATATCCAGAAGTATGTCGTCCTATGAGCAGGGTGGGCCTCCCCCATGCAGGGAACACTAAAAAAAGTCATCGCCGACATCGGCAGGGGTGTCATCGTTCCCTGCTATTTCATCCACGGTGACGAAGAATATCTCGTGGCCGACGCGTTCGACCGCCTCATAAACGCCCTTCTTCCCCCCGATCAGCGGGATTTCAACCTCTTTCACCTGGAGGGGGAAAACGAAGATGTTGACGCCCTCTGCGATTCCCTCCGCATGTCCCCCCTGATTCCCGGCAGAAAGGTTGTGGTTGTAAGAAATACCCGCCTTCTCTATTCAAAGGCATCGTCATCCCATATCATACAGGAAATCACGGCACACCTCGAAAACGATCCTTCCCGGGCCCTTCGGGCCTTCCATGCGCTCATGGAGCTGGCGGGGTGGTCTCTGGAGGATATGAAGGGGGGACAGTGGAGAAACATCTCCGATCAGGACTGGCGGAAGGCGACCGGGGACGCGGGGGGGGCGGACCGGGGCGAGTGGCTCCCGAAGGTGCTGGAGCTGTGCGACAGGCTGGCGGTCCCGGGAGGCGGCAACCGGAAGGACACGGACAGGCTGGAAGAGACGCTGCTGGAGGGGCTCCCGACCGGCAACTGCTTGGTGATGACCGCCACCGTGGTTGATAAGAGAAAAAAGCTGTTCAAGGGGATAGCCGATGCGGGAGTTGTCCTCTCCTTTGCAAAGACCAAGGGTGAGTCGGGGAAGAAAACCCTTCTCATGGACAGGGCGGCGGATGCCCTCGCGAAGCAGGGAAAACGGTTGACGCCGGACGCCCTCCTCGCCCTGGGCGGGAAAACGAGCTTCGATCTTCGCGGTTCCATGCAGGAGATTGAAAAACTGATCGCCTATGTGGGTGACCGCGAAACGATCGACCGGAACGACATCGACGCGGTCGTCGAGAAGACCGCGGAGGATTCGGTATTCGATCTCACCGCCGCCATTGTGGACAGAGACGCGACCGCGGCCCTTGCGATCCTCGGGCAGCTCCTCGACCAGGGGGTTCACCACATCATGATTCTGACCATGATCGCACGGGAGGTCCGGTTTCTCCTGCAGGGGCAGCTCCTCCTTGCATCGGGGGAGATCCCGCCGGTCCGACCGCGCATGGACTATGGAGGGTTCCAGGCCGGGATCTATCCCGCGGTCAAAGCCCTGGCCGCGAAACGGAAGGGCGCGTGGCTTGCCGCCCAGCATCCGTACGTGGTTTACAACGCGCTCAGAAATGCCGGTCGGTTTTCCCGGGAGGAACTGATCGGACACCTGCACCGCCTGGCCCAGCTGGATCGGGCTATGAAGTCCTCCGGCGCTGATCCCGTACTGGCCCTCAGGCGCCTGCTGATAGGGATGTGCCGGGCGCCGCGGCAGGAGTGATGAACGGGGACGGGGAGCGCCGAGCCCTGTTCGACGGCCCGACTGTTCAGGATGGGCGGCTACAGTTTTTCCAGACTTTTCCGGGCCTGCCTTTCCCGTTTTGATTTTTTCCGCGCTGATCCCTTCTTGGCGGTTCCGGGCCGGGGGGTGATGCCTTCGTCCTCTTCATATATTTTGTCGTCCGGGGGAATCCCCGCCGTCTCCCCGTACCCCATGCGCCGCTCGAATTCGGGGGAGGATATAGCCACGCCCCCCGCCTTCATCGCCCCCTCCGCCACTTCCCGGTCGGAGCTGACGACGATAACCTCCGCGCCCCGTTCCGCCCGCGCCATTCTTCTGATAACCTCATCCGCCGTTTCGCCCCGTCCGGAGTAAACAATATGGACGCCGTCCCGGCGGTGCCGTTCCTCGTGAGCCGGTCCCGTCATCCATCCGTCGAAGACCACGGTTACCCTGTGTCCCCGCGACCTGCGATATGTGGCGACACGCCGGATCAGTTCGTCCCTTCCCGCCTCCAGGCTCAGGCGCTCCATGCGCCGGAGGGAATCCGACTGCCTGATGAGATTGTAGCCGTCGATAATGATGTGCATGGTCTCTTCAAAAAAAAGGGGGAGCATCCCCCAGGTCTACCGGATGTCCCCCCTTTCACTCCCTGTTCCGGCGGTTACCCGTCCAGGATGGTCCGCATCTTCCCGATGGTCTCGCCGTAGTTCTCACTGAGGAAGATGGCGGATCCCGCCACAAAGAGATCGGCGCCGGCCTCTTTCACTGCTCCGATGTTCCCGAGGGTGATCCCTCCATCCACCTCGAGAATGACGTCGAGAGAACGGTCGTCCAGCATCCTCCGCGCCTTCTGAATCTTGGGGAGCATGCTCTCGATGAACGTCTGCCCTCCGAACCCGGGATTGACCGTCATGACGAGGATGAGGTCCATGTCGCCCAGAACCTCTTCAACCGCGGAAAGGGGGGTCGCGGGGTTGACCGATACGCCCGCCCGCGCGCCCAGTTCCCTGATCAGGTGGAGTGTCCGGTGGAGGTGGGCGGCCGCTTCGGCGTGGACCGTAATGATGTCGCTCCCCGCCTCGGCGAAGCTCCGGATGTACCGGTCGGGGTCCTCGATCATGAGGTGAACGTCAAGGGGAACGCGGGCGATCTTTCTGATGGAAGCCACCACGGGGGGGCCGATGGTGAGATTCGGGACGAAGTGCCCGTCCATGACATCCACGTGGATCATGTCCGCCCCGGCATCCTCGACGGCGCGAATCTCCTCCCCGAGTCTGCTGAAGTCGGCGGAGAGGATGGATGGCGCGATCTTTCTCATATCAGAATCCCAGAATGAGGGAATGGATGATGCCCGTATCCACTTCCTGGAGCGCCAGACGCAGCTCGCGGGCTTGCTCCTTCGCCTCTCCGGGGAAGAATATGAAGCCGTGGGATACGTCGTTGGCGGGAGCCGGCCGGTTTTCGAGTGACCGGTTATGGAGATCCTCGCCCACCTTGCGGGGCACCTCCTGGTTCATGACCCCCTTGGCCCCTCCCAGGGTTATCCCCGCGGCGGCTCCGACGGCCGCACCCTTGGCCGCCGCCTCTCCCACACTCCCGCCGGAGACGATTCCCACCGCCGCCCCGATGATCGCCCCCGCGGCGCCGGCCAGCATGCCGGATTTCGCCCCTTCAGGGAGGACTTCGCCGAGTTCCGTTTTCTTTTCTATGCGGTCGTACGCCAGATCCTGGTTCAGTACCGGCCAGAGATTGCTCTGGACATCGACCAGATAGGTCCGGTTCGCCACCACCTGGAGGGGGTGATTTCCCCTGTTGTCAAAGATCACCTGAACGGGGAGCACCCCTGAGCCGACGATATCGAAGCCGAAATCGGCCTTCGCCTCTGCGGGGGTATAGGCCCTGGCGGCGACGGTCGCTCCGGCAACCTCCGTCGCGTTCGTATAGACATCGGGCATCCTGAAGGGCGCAACGGTCCGTTCATACCGCGCGCACCCCATCACCACTACCAGCAGGAAAAGAAGTGCCGCCACGCAGATCCTGTTTCTTCGCCCCATAGTCATTGATTCCTTTCGCGTATTGGATTGCGGTCCATAGTAATATCTTTTACCCACCCTGTCAATCGGATTTCGGGAAGCTTGACAGGAGGCGAAAAGGGCAGTATGTTCCGGCGACTATGATGAATCTGCTTTACAATCTGGTCCTGTCCGTGGCGGCGATCTTCCTGATCCCCTTTTTCCTGGGGAAGATTGTCTTCGCAGGGAAATACCGCAAAAGCGCGGGGCCCAAGTTCGGTCTGATCCCGGACCGGGTTTTCGGAGCCATGAAGGGCTCTCCGCGGATATGGATACATGCCGTGTCGGTGGGGGAAGTAACCGCCGCAGCCCCCATTATTGCCGCCCTGAAAGAGTCCTGTCCGGAGGCGTGTATCGTCCTCTCCACCAGCACGGAGACGGGGGAGGAAATGGCCCGGCGTCTCACCGCCGGAGCGGCGGCGCATATCTACTACCCCCTGGATATCCCCTGTGTGGTAAGAAGGGTCATCGACCGGGTTCAGCCGGACATCTTTGTCCCGGTTGAAACGGAGATATGGCCCAACTTCATGCGCGCCTGTCGTGAACGGGAGATCCCCGTGGTGATGGTCAACGGTCGGATCTCCCCCCGCTCCTTCAGGCGCTACCGGCAGACGGGATTCTTCTGGAAGGGCGTCATGGATATGGTTGACGCGGCGGGGGTCATATCCGCCATCGACGCCTCCCGGCTGGAGGCGCTGGGTGTGGAGCCCTCGAAAATCCGCGTCATGGGGAACGCCAAGCACGACAGTCTTGCCGCGCGGGTGGACGACGCTCCGCGGGAAGAGATGAAGGCGATGCTGGATATCGATCCGGACACGCCGGTCTTCGTGGCCGGGAGCACCCATCAGGGAGAGGAGGAAGCCGTCCTGAAGGTCTATGCAGGTCTGCTCGAACGATACCCCTCCATGCTCCTGATCATCGTCCCGCGCCATCCCGAGAGGGGGGATGCGGTCTTCTCCGCGGCGCGGGCGGTAGGGTTCAGCGACTGCGTTTCCATGAGGGATATCAGAGACGGCGCGCGGCGCGCCGGGCGGCGGATCGTGATCGTCGATCTGATCGGCGAGCTCTTCAGGGTTTACAGCATCGCCACGGTAGTCTTCTGCGGCGGGAGTCTGGTTCCCCGGGGGGGACAGAATATTCTGGAACCGGCGGCGTGGGGGACGGTGGTTCTCTACGGTTCCTCCATGGAGGACTTCAGGGACGAACGGGAACGGCTGGAGACAGCGGGGGGCGGGATCACCGTCAGGGACGGCGCCGGGATGCTGGAAAGGATTCTCGCGCTTATGGAAGACCCCGAAGACCGACGCAGAAGGGGAGAGGCGGGACGGGATATCGTCATCTCGAACCGGGGGGCCGCCATGCGGTATGCCGGGATGATACAAAACCACTTGAAGTAACAGGCCCCGATGCAGGTGTGGTTATCAGAAGGGGCCAAGGGGCCGAGGAGTCAAGGGGTCGGGGGATGGTCTTTCTGCGTTTCACTTGAACCCTCGGACCCTCGAACCCTTCGCCCTTTACCCTTCCGCCCGTTTCAGGCATTCTTCCCACCGGCTGTTTACCGATGCCTGGAGGGTGCCGAGTTGTTCCATGCTCATCTTTCTGAATCTGCTCTGCCGCTCAACGTAGTTCACGAGGGGGAGAAGCTTTCCCCCCCGCTCGGCCATGGTCTTGCTCCTCCCGGTGAAGCGGAACCGGCCGTCCTCGATCTCGAAGAGGATGAAGAGCCCCGTTTCAACGGCGAGCTGTCCGATCCTGACCGTGTCCTTGGTGGGGTACCCCCACCCCGGGGGGCAGGGGGTATCGATCTGGATGTACCGGGTCCCCCGGATCTTCTTGGCCTTGACGAACTTGTCATACAGGTCGATGGGGTACGCGGGGGAGACGGTGGCCAGGTAGGGGATGTGGTGCGCCTCCATGATCTTGAGGAAATCCTTCTTCGGGTCCTGTTTCGTCAGGATCGGGGTTGTCGATGTGAGGGCTCCCAGGGGGGTGGCGCCGGAGCGCTGCGTCCCCGTGTTCATGTAGGCCTCGTTGTCGTAACAGGCGAAGATGAAGTCCGTGTTCCGTTCCGCCGCGCCGCTCAGGGACTGGATGCCGATGTCGTAGGTGCCGCCGTCTCCCGAGAGGGCGAGGACGGTGATGTCCGTCTTGTTGAGGGCCCGCAGGCCGGCCGCCATACCGGCGGCGGACGCCGCGTTCCCGGCGAAAGTGGTGTTCAGGGCGGGAACGATGACCGAGGTGGTGGGGTAGAGCCCGTGGAGGACGCAGAGACAGCTCGGGGGGATCCCCACGATGGTATTCTCGCGCAGGGCTTTCAGGATGTACCGGTACGCCAGCGAAAGCCCGCACCCCTGGCAGGCGCGGCTCCCCGGCAGGATGTATTCCTTTTCGTTGATCTTGAAGATGGTTTCGCTCATTCCTTTATTCCGTGCGGCAGTTAAGCCAGATCAGTTTATTCTCCCGGTTACCCGCCTCGACGGCCGCGGCTGTCGCACGGGCCGCCTCCACCAGTTCGCGGGTCTTCACATCGCGCCCGCCCAGGCCGGCTATGTAATCGTGGATCGGGGCCGTTATGCCGGTGCCGTAGAAGGCGGCCTTCAGATCGGAGCAGACCCCCCCCTCGTACCCGTAGCTGATACATTTTTCAAAGACCGCGATGGCGCGCGCCTTCGCAAAGGCCCGGACGGCGTCTTTCCCGGGGAAAGGTCGGTAGACCCTGATACCAACAACCCCCGCCTTGATCCCCTCGGCACGGAGGGCGTCTGCGGCCAGGGTCGCCTCGGTGGCGATGGACCCCATCCCGGTGAGGAGCAGATCGGCGTCCGCGGTCCGGTATTCCCAGAGCATCCCGCCGTGATCCCGCCCCGACAGCTTCGCCCACTCGGCGCTCGCCTGTGTGATCGTCTCCCCGGATTGTTCCAAAGCGTTCTGCATCTTCCAACGCATCTCCATGTAGCCGTCGCACAGGACCCCTTCGGCGTTTTCACGGCGTGAAGGGAAGAAGACCGGGTTGATCGTCACCGGCCGGTCGGGGGAGAGAGGGGCCGGAGGCCGGTACGGGGGAAGGAATTTCCCGACCAGTTCATCATCCGGGACATCCACAGGCATCATGGTGTGGGAGAGGACGAAACCGTCGTAACAAACCATCACCGGGAGATATACCTCCTCGGCGATGCGGTACGCCTGGAGGACGGTGTCGAGGATCTCCTGATTGTCCCGGCAGTAGATCTGTATCCACCCCGTGTCACGCTGGGAGAAGGAGTCCTGCTGATCGTTGAAGATGGACCAGGGAGCCCCCACACCCCGGTTGACGCAGCACATCACCACCGGCAGGCGGGACCCCGCCGCCCAGTGCAGTTGTTCGTGCATGTAGAGGAGGCCGTTGGAACTGGTGGCCGTGAAGACCCGGGCCCCCACCGCGGATGCTGAGATGCAGACGGTGAGCGAGGAGTGCTCGGACTCCACCCGTACGTATTCCGCCTTGAGCTCCCCCGCCTCGACATATTCCGACAGGACCTCCGCCAGCTTCGTCTGGGGGGTGATGGGATAGGCCGCGATGACGCCGGGGCGGGCCAGTTTCACCGCCAGGGCCGCCGCCTCGTTCCCCATGATGATCCGGACGTCACTCATCGATATCCGCCTCCCGCACCATCCTGATCGCGTTGGGGGGGCACTCCTCCGCGCAGATGCCGCACCCCTTGCAGTACTCCAGGTCGATCCCCACCGGGATGGTCATGGTAACCACCCCCTCCGGGCAGTAAAGCCAGCAGAGGAAACAGGCGGGCTTTCCCTTGACCTCCGGGATGCATTTCGCCGGGTCGATCACGGGGCGCAGCTCCCGCCACTCCCCCGTTTTCCCCGCTTCTCCCGGGGCCGGGGTGCAGATCCCCGCTCGGTTGGTGTCAGTCTTTTCCATCGGTTTTCCCTATGTCGGTTCTCTCGAAGGTTGTCCGGACGGCCTGGAAATTGAAAGCAGCCTTGCTCCGGGGCATCTTCCGTTTCAGCCCCTCTTCGATGCTTTCGAGAGAGACCAGCCCCGTGACCCGGGCAAACGCTCCGAGGAGGGTGGTGTTCACTACGGGGACCCCCCCCATGCTGAGGTGGTGTTCCCGGGCGATCCCCGCCGCGTCGACCGTGGCGACACACAGATCACGGTTGAGGCCGATCCGGTCCGGCGTCAGAGGGGTGTTGATTATGACGGTTCCCTTCTCTCTGAGCATCTCGTCGCCCGTCGCCGCCGCGAGGAGCGAGATGTCCAGGATCAGGGCGATGTCGGCCGGAGCGACCTGCGAGAAGGTCCGCACCGGCTCCTCCGATATGCGGGTCGAGGCGGTGAGCGGGGCCCCCCGTCGTTCCGGCCCGAAGGTGGGAGCCGACGTGACCCCCCGGAATCCCCCGATATAGGCCGCCTCCGCCAGTATCTGGGCCGCCAGGACAACCCCCTGTCCCCCCCTGCCGTGCCATAGTATCTCGTGCATCGCCATCGAAATCCCCATAAAAAAGGCCATGTGGCTTTCGCCCATGGCCTTCAACTCTCTATCTGGTGCCGCGTTACATGGCAGAGATGACAGGCCGGGGGCGTTCGGCCCCGGTAAGGACGAGGCCCGCTACGCACAAAAGCTTCAACAATTCCGGTTTCTGAAATCCCGCCATCTGAGCGTCTCTCTTTCGAAAACAGTCCCCTCCTACACCGGGAAGGACGAAATGTCAATGGTGAATGTTGCATGTTGCATTTTTAATGTCTGGAAATGTTCGGTGGGATACGGGGGCCGGTTCTTTATTCGATATCCGGCAGGTGTAGTTCCCCTTCCAGCCGGGCGAGGAGGGGAGGGAAGGTGCGGGCGTCCAGCGCCGAGAGGGGGATGGCGTCGAAGCGCCGGCAGAGGTTGGCCAGGACGGTCTCGCCGTGGGGGAAGCGGTCGATCTTGTTGAATACGCGGAGGCATTTCGTTTGGTTGAGACCGAGCTCCTCCCGTATCCGGTCCACGGCGTGAAGCTGTTCCTCGAAGGCTGAATTGCTCACGTCGATGACGTGGAGGAGGAGATCAGCCTCGTCCAGTTCCTCCAGGGTGGCGCGGAAGGCGGCGGCAAGCTCCTTGGGGAGGTTTCGTATGAACCCCACCGTGTCCGTGATGATAGCCTCCCGGTCGCGGGGAAAACGGAGACGCGCGCTCTTCGGGTCGAGGGTGGCGAAGAGGAGATTCTCGGCGAGGACGCTGCTCCGGGTCAGGGCGTTGAGGAGGGTCGATTTCCCCGTGTTGGTGTAACCGATGATGGAGATGACGGGCAGCCCCCGCCTGCGGCGGAGCCGTCGCCGCTGGCTCCTCCCCTTCTGCACGGCCTTCAGCTCCTTTTTCAGGCGGTCGATCCGTTCGCGCGCCCGGCGCCGGTTGATCTCCAGCTTGGTCTCCCCCGGTCCGGTCCCCCCGATCCCGCCGGTGAGGCGGGACATAGCCGTGTTCTTCGTGGCCAGCCGCGGGAGGAGGTACTGCATCTGGGCGAGCTCGACCTGGATCTTCCCCTCCCGGCTGTGGGCGCGCCGGGCGAAGATATCCAGGATCAGCTGGGAGCGGTCGATCACCTTCAGGTCGGTGAAGTCGGTGATGGAGCGCGCCTGGGCGGGGGAGAGTTCATGGTCGAAGATGAGGAGGGTGGCTCCCATCTGAAGGGCCTGTATGACCAGGTCCGAGAGCTTCCCCCGTCCCATGAGGAGCCGGGGATCGTACTCATGGCGGTGCTGAATGACGGTGTGGAGGACCTCCACCCCCGCCGACCGCGCCAGTTCTCCCAGCTCCTCCAGAGACGCAGTACTGTCGAAGAGGGGGTCGGTCTCGACCCGGATGAGGATGGCTCCCTCGGCGGTTTCCACCCGCCGCGGGCGCCGGCTCCGCGCGAGCTGTCCCTCCAGGGCCTGTATGAATTCGCCGCAGTTGAGGTCCGCATCGGAGACGGAGACGGGGTCCATGAGGAGCCAGTAGTCGCCGCCGGGATTTTCGGGGATCAGGTGGGCCGAATGCATCCTGCCCGGGGCCCCGTCGATCTCCGCCTCGATGGCGGAGACCATGTCGAGCCGGAGGAGGGCCAGGTCGGTCAGGTCGTCGCCGGTAAGGGTTTCCCCCCCGAGGTGGGTATGGATCAGGCGCAGCCCCTTGAGGCGGGCCGACGAGGAGCGGAACCCCTCCAGATCGGGGATGACGATCCGCCGGTGGTCCCCGACGATGACGCCCTCCACCTCCCCCCGGCGGCTGACGAGGAGGCCGATCTGTCGGCCCAGGCGGCGCGACAGGGCTGCGAGCTCACGGGCGAGATCGACGGTGACGATCCGCTCCGGCGGGATCTTGCGCCGGTAGAGCCGTTCCAGATCCCTGATCTCCGAAGGGGCGAGCCCCGTCAGGGTGCCGCTGATCCGTTTCATTGCCCGTCCTCAACTCTGCCGTCGCTCATGGTGCCATCCTACCTTATTCCGCGCGCCCACGGCAAGAGAGTCTTTCATGACGAAAAAACCCCCCGGGGAAGGCCCCCGGGGGGTTCGGTTTTCCTCGCCCTGCGGGCAAGGACTTTCCCTCGCCCTGCAGGCAAGGACGTGCAGCACAGAAAAAGTCCTTCCTTAGAAGGTCAGTTTCAGCTGGTTGAGGACGATGTAGTCGTCGTCAACCGTGTTGTCGGTCGCGCTGGTCTTCCAGTAGTCACCGGCCCAGAGGTATCCGAAGCCCACCATGTACTGGAGGTTGTCGTAGATCTTGTACGTAGCGGTAAGGTCGAACTCCGATCCGTACGGCTCATCCATGTGCCCCGATACCTTCTCCACCGTGTCGGCGTAGGTGTACTGCGCCTTCAGGGTCAGTTTCGGCATTACCTTCCAGGATGCGTGGATCTCGACGGCCATGATGTTGTTGTTGTAGCCGTAGCCCCAGGAATTCGTGGCCGGAGCCGCGCCGTAGTTGACGCCGTTGTACTTGTTGGTCCAGTAGTCGAACATGATCAGCGTTCCGAGGGGAGAGAGCCCCATCAGAGCGACGGACCCTTCGTTGTCGGCCGTGTTCGGGTCATCCCCTTCGAGGTAGTAGAGCTGGCCGCCCACACCCCAGTCGCCTGACTTCCAGTCGGCGCCCAGCCACATGGCGAAGCCGCCCAGGTCGGGATCGTACGTAGCTGCCGCGTCATAGTCCCGCTCGCCCCAGGAGAAGCTGAGCTCACCCTGGACCGTGATGTCGCCGAACTTCAAGCTGAAGTACGGCTCGAAGGAGTTCGTCCACTGAGTGTAGGTAGCATCCGTCTTGTCATATTCGTAGATGTTGTAGAAGCCGATGAAGCCCTTGGCCAGTTTGTACATGAGGCCGACGGCGTACTGGTCTTTGTCCATGTCGGAGACTTCGGGACCGAGGTCTTTTTCAGTCTTTTTCGTCCAGATGATCTCCCCCACGAAGCCGCCGAAGGGGACCGCGTATTTCACGCGGGGGCCGGAGCCGTAGAAGTTGTTCAGCTTCATGCCGTAGTCCACATCGGACTCACCGGCGTAGAGGACGCCCGGGCCGACGTTGGCGGTGATGAAGACGCGGTCGAACTCGATGTTCGTCTCGTTGTCATTGTCAACACCGTAATTCGTGCCGGAACGGGTGGGACCGCCTGCGTAGTTCCCTGATGTCGCAGTGACTTCATTGGACTGGCCCCAGTATTTTTCCATGATGTCCATCCGGACGGTCAGCTTCAGGCCTTCCTGGACCTTGAAGTCGATCTGGGGACGGAACCGCTGATGCGTCCACTGGCTGCTGGCGGATTCGGTCTGCTCACCCGTCTGCATGCTGGGGTTGTCTTCGTAGTTACCGGTGATGAAATACTCACCCTTGACGCTCACGTCGACCGCCGCCGCGGGCATGGCGAATGCCGCCACGAGGGCCAACGCGAAGAATACTGTCAACAACTTTTTCATTATGATTTCCTCCTGTAGTTTTGTTGTCTTGAACCCTTGTTATATACTTCCTCCTGCATCGCTGCTTTCCGTGATCACCCCCCTTCCCCGTTGCTTGCGGCGGCACACGCGGCCCCGCAGCGGTTTGAAACTGGTTCTGACTAACACCGCCTCCACCCCCTGTCAAGCATTTTTTCGCATTTTTTTCGCCGTGAGGCCAACTCTTTTGGTACCAATTCGAATAGTTAGGCCGTCCGGTGCGGGATCGTCAGGTCTCGTACCGTGGATTCCGGGGCGGCTCCGGGGGACATATCGGAAAGAATAGAGCCGTCATATCAATGTGATAGGATATCCGGGCGGACCGGCCTCCGCGAGCCCGTCTTCCCCGCAGGAGCGCAGGTAGCGGCTGATCATGGCGAGAAGCTCGTCCATCCCTTCCACGGAGCAGGCGGCCTTCCTGAATCCGCTCCCCCCCGTGAGCCCCTTCGTGTACCAGAGGAGGTGCGTGCGGAAGGCCCTGACCCCCGCCCCCTCGCCGCAGCGCCTGACGTGCATGGCAAGGTGGCGGCGGATGACCGCCTCCCGCTCCATCGGACCGGGAGGCGGGGATACCGT
>CAZAST010000027.1:4076-16196 GCA_964487805.1 uncultured Syntrophaceae bacterium | reverse complement strand
GGGGCGAGGACGATCTCCTTCACCGACATGCTGCTTGTCTGATCAATGAAGCGGCAGGGGTCAGAGAAGACGATCTTTTGCCCGTGGTAAAGAGTCAGGGTGGCTGGTTCATCGGGGTTCAGCCAGTGGAATGATCCTTCAAGAGCGGGTGCGACCCTGACGCGGAAAGACAGGGAACTGAAATCAAGGAGAGTCCCCCGGGCGAGGAAACCGCTTTGAGTAAGCTCGGCCGTCACCCCCTGGCACGCGTATCGTCTGGCCTCCCGTTTTCCAAGGACATGCCCCGCGTCGGGCATCTGAATCGTAAAGCCTTCCCGGTTGATGTGGAGCAGTTTCACCGGGATCAGGGTTACCGCCATCCCGTCATCGATAACCAGATTGAGGAAACGGTGGTATTCGAAGCCTGTCACGTTTTCCTGGGACCACCGGCAGGTTATCGTTTCTCCCGAGCAGGGCTGCGGGTAGGCGTGGACGAAGATGTCTTCTTCATACCGTGGGTCTCTCAGGTGGACCCAGAGATATCCGTCCGTAAAATTGAGGTGATTGATAATATTAGTCAGCTTGCGTTTGTCAATCTTGGGCGCGGACTTGGGGATCCTGGTAAGGTCGCGATGGTTGAATAGAGTCGGCGGCAGGAGGGTCCTTTCCCCCGTCTCATCCCGGAGCCTGCGGTCTGCAGACTCCCCGGAGGGCTGTGCGCTGTCCCCGGGTTCTGATCCCGTGTGGGAAGAATCTTGAGAGCAACGATCTTCTTTGTCCGAATCGATCATCTGTAGTCCGCGCTGCCCCTCATATCGTGCTGACGGAAGGCACTGTCCCTTCGGTGGATGAAAAGCAAGTTATATGCCAGACAACTGACCGTTTTCCGGTCGGTTTCAGCCGTCTCGGCCTATCGGCTCTGCAGAACCCGCCCGATGGTCAGGATCTCGGCCTCCTTTGTCCCTTCGTACAGTTCGAGTATCTTGGCGTCCCGGTACCACTTCTGGACCGGGTATTCGTCGATGTAGCCATACCCTCCGTGAATCTCAACGGCGGCATTGGCGCAGAAGACGGCGGTCTGCCCCCCGAAGTATTTGGCCATCGCTCCCAGGTGATAATCGGGGTGGCCCGCGTCGACGGACCACGCGGCCTTGTACACGAGGTTTCGCAGGGCCTCCGTTCTGATCGCCATTTCGGTCAGCTTCTGCATGGTGATCTGAAAGCTCCCGAGCGGTTTCCCGAAGGCGGTCCGTTCCCGGGCGTATCTGACGGTTTCATCGAGACATCCCTGGGACAGGCCGAGAGCCTGGGAGGCCACCATGATCCGCGTGATATCGAAAAAATGCATCAACTGGTAAAACCCTTTCCCCTCATCTCCCACCAGGTTTTCCCGGGGAACCCGGACGTCCTCGAGGGCGATCTCAGCCGTATCGCTGGCTCTGATTCCCATCTTGCCGTGGATCTTGGTGCGGGTAACACCGGGGACATCGGCGGGGACGATAATCTGGCTGAAGCGGTGGTGCGTTTTCTCGTCGGGATGGGTGACGCACTGACAAAGCATCCAGTCGCAGACGGTCCCGTTAGTGATGAACATCTTGCTGCCGTTGATCACGTAGTCACTCCCATCCTTTACGGCACGCGTCGCGTATCCCGCCACATCTGTTCCGGCATTGGGCTCCGTGAAGGCGCCGGCGCTCACCTGCTCTCCGCTGCACACCGGGGGGAGGTACTGTTTTTTCTGCTCTTCCGTCCCGAAGGCATAGACCGCCTCGCAGCCGAATCCCGCTGCCACGATATTAAGGCCGATCCCCGTGTCGATCCGGGAGAACTGTTCCATGACCAGGGCGTTGCCCAGTATCCCAACCCCCGCGCCTCCGTATTCTTCAGGGATCCACGAGGAGACAAGGCCGTTCTGAGCGGCCTTTTTCCGCAGCTCGGGGGTATACTTCTCAGCCCGGTCGCATTCTTCCGAGACCGGAGCGATCTCCGCCTGGGCAAACCGGTACGCCATATCCTGCAGCATCTTCATTTCTTCCGGCAGTTCAAAGTCCATGTTCTCCTCCTCTTTACGTCGCGTACCCCTGTTTATCGCGCAGGAATTCCCCATGCGCGGCCGCAGTATCGTAGGATACCGACAGTTTGTAAATACCACTTTAGTATGAATTTAAAGGGTTGCTTTATATAATTCCCTGCGAGACTCTGCCTGAAAGGTTATCCTTGTTCCCCGGTGTAATCGTACACCCCTTTCCCCGTCTTCCGGCCGTACCTTTTTGCCCGCACCAGCTTTTTGAGCAGTGGGGCGGGGCGGTACTTGTCCCCCAACTCCCGATGGAGCCCCTCTATCACGTTGAGGAGAGTCTCCAGGCCGACGAGATCGGCAAGAGCCAGGGGACCGATGGGATGGTTGCATCCCAGGACCATTCCCGTGTCTATATCCTCCGCGCTGGCGACTCCTTCTCCCACGGCGAAGAACGCCTCGTTCATCATGGTGCACAGGACGCGGTTAACGGCGAAGGCCGGGGCTTCGTTGACGACGATGATCTCCTTGCCGATTTTCTTTCCCCATTCCTTGGCTATTTTCAGAGTTTCCTCGGACGTCTCATGCCCCTTGATGATTTCCAGAAGACGCATGACCGGCACGGGATTGAAGAAATGGGTGCCGATGAATTTGTCCGGTCTGTTCGTGAAGGAGGCCATCTCTGTGATGCTCAGGCCCGATGTGTTGGTGAAGAAAAGACATTGGGCCGGTACGATTTTTTCCAGCTCGGCGTACACGTTCTTCTTGATATCCATCACCTCGACGATCACCTCGACAACGACGTCGGCGTCACCAGCGGCCTCTTTAAGATCAAGGGTGGGGGTGATTTTTCCAAGGATGGCATCCCTCTCTTCCGGTTCCATCTTTCCCTTCGATACGATTCGGGCGAGACTTTTCTGTATCGTGTCCATTCCCCCGTCGATGAAACGCTGTTCTATGTCCCGCATGGCGACCGCATATCCCGCCTGCGCGCAGACCTGGGCGATTCCGCTCCCCATAAGACCTGCCCCCAAGATGCATATCTTCTTTAATTCCATCGCTTCCTCCCGTTTTCAGACTTGCCGGCCGGAGAGAGGACCGTACCTTCATATACGGCACTCTGACTTCGGCGCCGAATGATTAATTATAGCGTATTTCCGAAGAGCGCTACGCTGACGACACTCATACAGGGAAATCCCCCCAGGTTGTGAGTCAGCCCGATCCGGGGGTTTTCAATCTGCCTCTCCCCCGCCTTTCCCTGAAGCTGTTTGTATTCCTCGTAGATCATTCTGATCCCCGACGCCCCGATAGGGTGGCCGAAGCATTTCAGGCCGCCGTCGGTCTGACAGGGGATCTTCCCGTCAAGATCGAAAAAACCCGCCTCGATGTCTTCCACGGCTTTCCCCCGGGGGGATATCTGGAGGTCTTCATACGTGGAAAGCTCCGTGATGGAGAAACAGTCGTGGACCTCCATTGTGCTTATCTCTTCACGGGGGTTGGTGATCCCGGCCTCATTGAAGGCCGCGCATCCGGCCCGGTAGGTCGGGATAACGTGAGTGCCGTCCCATTTCTGGTGCGCCATTTCCTCCCCCGATGTGACGGCGATCTGAAGCCCCTTCACGTAAATGGGATCTTTTCTGAACTCCTTGGCCCTGCTCGCGCGGCAGACGATGGCGCACGCGGCCCCGTCGCTCACACCGCAGCAGTCGAAAAGCCCGAGGGGCCAGGCGATGATCGGCGCGCTCATGATCTTTTCAATGGATACTTCGCTTCGCAGGTGCGCCTTGGGACTCAGTGTCCCGTTGTGGTGACTCTTGGACGATATGTGCGCCAGCGCCCGCTTCCCTTCCTCGGGTGAGAGGCCGTACTTGTCGAAGTAGGCCGTTGCCAACATGGCGAATCCTCCCGGAGCCGTGAGATTCGCGAAGATGGCCCGGTTCTGCGATCCCAGGAGGTTTCCGAAATCGGGGAGGCCCCCGTACCCCGTGTCCTTCAGCTTTTCAACCCCCAGGGCCAGCGCGATATCGCAGGCTCCCGAGGCGACCGCGTAGCAGGCGCCGCGGAAGGATTCCGTCCCGCTGGCGCAGAAATTTTCCACCCTTGTCGCCGGGATAAAGGGGAGCTTCAGTGTCCTGGTGAGCGACAGAGCGCTCTTCCCCACGTTGACCTCGTCGAAGCAGGTACCAAACCATGCGGCATCGATATCTTTCTTCTCTATGCCGGTGTCTTCGAGAGCCTCCTGAAAGGCGTCGATCATGAGATCTGACGCGCTCTTGTTCCACAGCTCGCCGAAGGTGGTACACCCCATACCGATTATAGCCACCTCATTCTTAATTCCATGTGCCATCGACACCCTCCTTCTGCGTAGATTGATCGGTCACGATCGCTATGCGGCTGGGACCGCCTTCCAGAAGTAGCCGTAATAACCTCTGCGGGGGTCCGCGTACTTTCTCCGGAAACTCATGGTTACCGGCATCTTCACCCTGACGTTATCGAGCGAACAGTCGGTGAGATCAAGGAGGATCCTTCCTCCCTCCTCGAAATCAACCAGACCGTAGATCTGGGGAGGGTCCCAGCTGAAGGCCAGATTATCTCCGGTGTAGGAGGCGAGGGTACCCCGCTTGTCGGAAAAGCGGTATTCCTCCATGTCGTCCACGATGCCGCAGTCCGGATTAACGCAGACGCGCTCCTTCGGGAATTGAGGTGTTCCGCAAACCCTGCAACGTGAACCTACGAGAGCGGAAATAGCGTTTCCGTCCCTCCAGAGAGAACTCATCGCCGTCGGGGATATTTCTTCCCCTCTGATCCCCACCTCCAGGGGAATGAGATTTCTGAAGACCAGATATTTCCCGTACACGGACAGATCGTTTCTCCGTGTGAGATGTCCTTTGATCCCTTTTCTGCCGCCGTTGCGGAATCTTTCTATTGCGTGAGTCACCTCGAACCAGAGGGCGTCGCTCCCGCTCCCGTAGCTGACGACCATGATCCTGTCCCCCGCTTTGGCCTCTTCCAGTGCCGCCGCCAGCATCATGAGAGGAAGGGCGGCTCCCGTATCCCCCACCTGGGCCATCATGGTGTCCTGTACCTGTTCCGGGGTGGCCCCGATCGTCGCGAGCAGCCCTTTCATGGCGCCAGCGACGGGGCAGGCCAGGACAACCTTCGTGAAGTCTGATATCTTGAGGTTGTACCGGTTCAGGAGCCCCGCAACCGCTTGCGGTATGATCCGCGAATACCCCTCATCACGTATCCACCGCTCCTCCCAGCCGTGAGGAAACCGTTCTTCCTCAGAGCGCCGGAAATCGATGAAATCGGCAGAGACGGAGTAGGACCCCTTGAATTCCGCAAGGACATTCTCTTCCCCCGTGAGAAAAGCCGCCGCTCCGTCACCGTAAGTGTGCTCCTGGGAACTGCCGGGTTTCGCGAGCCGATTCTCGCTGGCACAGACCATCAGCTGCCGATCGCCCGACCCGTCGAGGGCGGCGATGAGGGCTCCGGTTCCTGCCTTTGTCGAACCGCCAAAATCCGCCGTCCGTACCCCCCAGGGGAGATCGAGTCCCTGAGAGACGATCACCGCGTTCTGTCTCTGGGCGAAAGGGAGGGAAGTAGATGCCAGGTATAATCCATCGATATGATCCCGCGGGCCGTTCCCCAGGCAGTCCAGGGCGGCCGCCACGGCCATGGTGAGGCTGTCCTCATCATAGTTGGCGACCGCTTTCTCTCCCCGGGCAACAGCTGCATTACCCGGATTGAACCATCCAAGCTGCTCGAATATGATCGAGCGTTTCATCCGGTACCAGGGGATGTAGGCCCCGTAAGACGTGATGCCAGCCATAATTCCTCTCCTTCATGCGTAGTATGCGATGCGGTCCTGCAGGGCGGCGCCGGAGTCCGGAGGCCCTGCTGTTCTGTTCCCGCGCCTCGGTTCGCACTCCGGAAGACCGCCATGTGAATCAATGCTGTCAAACAGATCGGTATGATATGCAGCGCCTCCTGACATCCCCCCCGGCCCCTTGCAGGGCACGCGCAGCATATGAGGTCTTTCTATTACGGGAGCACACGCGTGTCAACAGTTATCATGATATTTTGGCGTGGAAACAATATCCTTGTTTCATAATGGCGCGAGACCCGACCATGGTCGGTATGGTGGGAATATTTTTCGTTTTCGGATCAGTAGAAAGAGATAAAAAGGTTGACATGGGTACGGAAGGTAGGGTATGTGCATACCTAAGGGGAAGATCGATATTGGCGAACCTATCAAAATGAATGGATGGTAATGAAAATCCATACGGTGCGAGGGAGCTTATGGTTATTATCAACGGGAAAACATACTACACGACGGCCGACGCGGCGAAGTCTCTTGGAGTCTCAGCGAAAACGATACGGAGCTATATAGACAAGGGGATTATCCCGGAGCCTCCGGAAGTTCAATCGGGTTTGCGCACCTTCAAGCACTTTCCGCAGGATTACATGGGAAATGCCAAGAAGATCCTTGAAAATTATCGCCGCCAGCAGGTGACGCTCAGGAAAGACAAGCAGATGACCATTTTCTGAGAATCTCTGTGCGGGATACGTCGACAGTATGGAATGAACTGAATTCTTGCGGCAATGGGCAGATGGAGGCTTTATTCGTATGCCTTCTCAAAAAGATCTCTCTTCAACGGAACGGCTGCTGGAGCTGATCCGGGATAATGAGCAGCCGGGGACTATCCCTGAAAATCCGGCTCCTTCTCCACCGGGGAAGGCCCGGAAAACGGGGAAGGGAAGTTTTCTCGCGAAGAAGACCATATCCGTGGGTGTTGATATCGGAACCGATGAGCTGCGGCTGGTGAAGGTGAAACAGCTCTCGGTCGGTCAGTGGACCCTGCTCGACTGCCGGAAGGTGTTTGTTGAATCCGGTGTGTCGAGAGGCACGGCCGAATTCGCCGAGTTCCTGAAGGCCGAACTCGAGCGCTTCTGTGGTCCGGGGAGGGACTTCAATCTGTGGGCCCTGATCCGGTCGGACAAGGTGGATGTGGAGAGCGTCCGCATCCCCAAGGTGGGTAAAAAACAGATCGAAAACGCGGTCTACTGGACCGCAAAGAAGAATACAACCTTTGATGAAGCGGAGACGATCCTTGATTTTGAGGTTCAGGGAGACGTGGTCGAGGATGGGGTGGCGAAACTGTCGGTGGTGATATGCACCGCCTCGAAAGGGGAGGTGGAGGAGACATCCAGCCTTTTCAACGACATCGGGTTTCCCCTGACCGGGCTCGTCGCTCCCCCCTTCGCGCTCCAGAATCTGTTCAGATCGGGCTGGGCGTCCCCTCCTGATCGGACGGCCATACTGCACATCGGAGATGATTCGTCGCGCATCGATGTCTTTTCCGGGGGGAATCTGGCCATGACGCGCGTTATACGGGCGGGGATCAACAGCATGGCCGAAACGCTTCTGGAACGATACACCACCTACGCCGCCTTCGGCGGGATAGGGGACGACAGGATCGGCGTAACGAACTTGGAGCCGTCGCGGCACCGCATGACCATCGAGGATGCGAAGAATCTGGTATTCAGCATGGGGTTCGATTCCTCCCTTCCCCGCGAGGAGATTGACAGTTTTGGACTCGGCAGGGAAGAGATATTCGAGATCGTCAACCCCGCCCTGGAGCGGCTGGTGCGGCAGGTGGAGAGAACCATCGAGCACCTGACCGTCATTCTGGGGGAAGCGGGGATACACTTCATATACGTGTTCTCCGATTTCGGCGTGTACCGGCCCATCGTTGACTATGTGGGCGATCAGCTCCGGGTCGATCATGACATCCTGGATCCCATGGCTCCGGAGCACCCTTTTTCATCGCGCGATATGGAACAAACATCCACATCCCAGAGGGCGTCCCTGACGCCTGCCCTCGGCCTGGCGCTCTCGAACTTGCAACACACACCGAATCTCCTCTTCACCCACGGCGAAAAGGACAAGTTTGCGAGCATCCGGCGGGGAAACAGCATTATCGTTTCCGTCTTTACCGCGGCCCTGCTGATTCTGACCGCTTTCTTTTTCTGGACGCTGCATGCCGTTGACCAGAAAGAGGCCGCTCTGGCGAAACTCGAGCAGCAGGCGCGGCGGGGCACGGAAATGGCCGAGGGGACCGCCCGCTCGATGGTTTCCGAGATACGAAAAAATCGCCTGGTGCTGGGGGGATTCAAAGAGCGGTATTTCGGCATCGCGGTGATAGAGGAATTGTCGAAACTGACCCCCCGGGAAGTGTGCCTCACCGGCCTGACGGTATCCATGAAAGGGGAGAGCGCGGGCGAAGAGGCTGAAAAACCGGCCAAGAACACCGCCAAGAAGACCATTCCAAAGGGGAAAGATGCCGGAGAGACAGCTGCGGAATCCGTTCAGAACGCCACGATCGCCGGGGTTGTCACCGGCGATCCCGCCTCCCAGGAGGCCATCCTGGCGAGCTATGTTTTTCATCTCAAAAATTCCCCGCTCTTTGGAGCGGTGACGATCGACCGAAACGCCATGGGACGCTTTCGCGGGAGCGAAGCGCTTCATTTCAGCATAACCATTGCGCTTTCAAAGGTATAAGATGAAATTTATCCCGAAAAACATATCCAGGATTCCCGGCCGGAGCATCATATATTTCGTGATCTGCGCCGTGATCCTGGTCATCTTTTACTTCGGCGCCGTGTATCCCCACCAGCGCGCCCTTGAGGCCGTCAATGCGAAGACGGCTCAGATCGCGAACCTGATGGAAAAGCAAAAATCCCTCTCCCCCCTCTATGAAGCGATGGTCAAGAAGGGCGAGCACCAGATTCGGGGGACGCTGCCGGTTCCCGACGGGAAAGCTCTTTCACGGAGGGATCTGGAGACGGTTTCCCCCCTGTTCAGCGCCATCGCCGAGGAGAGCGGCATGCAGGTTGTCTCCATCAGACCCGATGTGCTGAAACTGACGGAGCAGTCTAAGGATATGACCGTTACCATTCACCTGCGGGGAGCGTTTTTCGACTTCAGAAAATTTCTGGTGGGGGTGGGAGGCGTTCCCTCTCTCAAGCGGGTGGAGACGATAGAGATTACCCAGGAAGAGGATCAGAAACAGTTTTATGTGACGGTGCGTCTCGCCATCGCATAGGAGACGCCACGGGTGACGGACCCGTAAACAGAAGCGCGGCGGATGGGAATCATGAAAAGGGTCACGGTGTCGAAGCGTGAGATAGTGGTGGTTGCAGTCATGCTGGTTGCGGTTCTGTACGGTGTCCACGAGCTCTTCGTCGTCGCTTCATCGAAATGGCGGGATACGGGAGGCCGGGAGCGCACGGCTCAGGTGGACACGCTCATACAGGAGGCCTCGGAGATCCTGAAGACGGGAACGGCGGCACCGGTATATGCCGCCATTGTGTCAAGCGCCGGGGCCGAGTGGAAACGAGACCCCTTCCACGCGGAAATCACCCCCGCCGTAAGCGCCGCGAATCTGGGTCCCCTGGCCTATACGGGGTATGTTGAGATCGGATCGAAAAGGATCGCCGTTATCAACGGCATGAGCTATGAAGCCGGGGACGAACTGGAGCTGGGAGGATATGTGGTGAAGCGGATACGGTCTTCAGCGGTCGTGATCAGTGAAAAAGGAACGGGGAAAAGCATCACGATCCCCCTGGTGGACGAGTGAGCGTGCATGGAGGAGATGATCCCTTGAAGATACCCACAAAAGAAAGACTGGCGCGGACGGCCCTGGCTGTCATGGCCGGCATACTCGTCTTCGGGTGTGCCGGCTCGAAAGAGGAGATCAAGAAGGATCCCTTCTTTGAAAAATGGCAGCTCAAGGCCGAGGAATCCATAGGCACATCACCCGCTCCCCGGGTCCGTTCCCTGAAGATTCCCGACGATCCGGGTTCGGCGGGAGTCACGGCGGAGCAGAAGTCCCTTCCCACCATGAAAGTCACCCTTGTCATGCGTGATACCGATATCCGCGTCGCCCTTCTCACGCTGGCCAAGGCGGCCGGCCAGAACATTCTCATCAAGTCGGAGGTGCAGGGCAAGATCAACGTTGACTTCAGGAAGGTGCGGTGGGACGAGGCCTTTCTTAGCATCATGCGTTCACGGATGCTCACGTACGTGTGGGACGGGGATATCATCCGGATCACCACGGCGGCGGATCTGCAGAACGATCTGGCGCTGGACAAGATCGCGCGGGAACGCAGGGAACAGCGGATTATGGCGAACAGACTGTCTCCACTGCTGTCGATGGTCGTGCCGGTCAATTACGCAAATCCTGAGAAACTGAAGGATAATCTCGAGAGCTTCCTCACCAGGGATGACAAGGGGACGTCCTACGGATCGATCCGGGTGGATGAGCATACCAACTCGCTGGTCATCCAGGCCACGAGGAGCGACCTCGAGCGGATCGTTCCCATGGTCGACGAGATCGACAAGCCCACCTCCCAGATCCGGATTGAGGCGAATATCGTAGAAACGACCAAGGAGACGGCCCGCGAACTCGGCATACAGTGGGGCGGGTCCTACGGGGGAACGACGGGGCCCTATCATTACTCCCTTTCCGGAGGCACCGCCGGATCCGCCACCGTCAACAGGAACAATATGGCGGTTGACTTCCCTGTGGGGGATACGGCCATAACGACCGCGGGCGGAGTGTCCGCGCTGGGGCTGGCCTTCGGCACCGTGGGCGGGAACATTCTCGAGATGCAGCTCACCGCCCTCCAGTCCAAGGGCAAACTGAATATTCTGTCCAGTCCCTCCATTACGACCCTGGACAATCAGATGGCCTTTACCGAGAACGGCGAGCGGGTTCCTTTCGTCTCCTATACCGACGGTGATCAGGAGGTGAGCTGGGAAGACGCAGTCCTCCGCCTCGAGATCACGCCCCACGTGATCGACGGCCAGACCCTGAAGATGAAGATTCTGGTCAAGAAGGATGAGGTGGACACGTCGCGCACGGTGGCGGGAAATCCCTTTATCATCAAGAAGCAGACCGATACGACGCTGATGGTCAGGGACGGAGAGACCATCGTCATATCGGGACTCAGCAAGCAGAGGAATTCCAGCGGAGACAGCGGTGTCCCGGGGCTCAAGGACGTTCCCGGGCTGGGGTATCTCTTCAAGGCCGACAGCCGGGCCGAGACGATGGAAGAGGTGCTCATCTTCATCACCCCCCGCATTCTCAAACCGGAGGTCGTCTCGCAGAAGGCGGACGCCCCCGGATAGACGGATATGGCAGCGAGGCAGGATATGGACTATTTCACCATGCTCAATTTCAAACGGGAGCCCTTCTCCAATTCTCCCGAGCCCGATTTTTTCTACCAGTCGCCGCAGCACATGGAGTGCCTGCAGAAACTGGAGCTGTCGGTGCGCCTGCGCCGGGGGCTGAACACGGTCATCGGGGATGTGGGGGCGGGCAAGACGACGATCTGCAGGCAGATCATCCGCCGGTTCGCCGGCGACACAAACGTGGAGACCTTTCTCATGCTCGATCCCGGCTTCGACAGCCCCATCGAGTTTCTCCGCGCCGTCCTGGAAACGCTGGGGATACCGGAGGGCGCGCCGGACCTGCCGGAGTGGCGCCTGAAAGAGAAGATCAAGAACCACCTTTTCGACCGGGGGGTGGGGGCGGGGAAAACCCTGGTCCTCATCATCGACGAGGGGCAGAAGATCGCCGACTTCTCCCTCGAGATCCTGCGGGAATTTCTCAATTACGAGACGAACGATCACAAGCTGCTCCAGATCGTCATCTTCGCCCAGAAAGAGTTCGCCCTCATCCTCGAGGCGCACCCCGGTTTCGCCGATCGCATCAACTTTTTCTATGAACTTCCCCCCATGACCTTCTCCGAGACGAGGGCCATGGTCCGGTTTCGCCTGGATACCGCCCGGGGGGAGAAGGCCGGCAGAAAAGTCCGTTTCACCTTCCCCGCCCTGTGGGCCGTATATCAGTCCACAGGCGGGTATCCGCGCAAGATCGTGGGACTGTGCCACCGGGTTATTCTCGCCCTGATAATCCGGGGACGGTTGAAGGCCGGATACGCCCTGGTCCGTTCCTGCGCCCGCGGAGGAGATCCCCCGAGGCGGGTGTGGCGGATGGCGCTGGCCGGTATCATCGGAGGGATCGCGATCACCCTTATCGGCCTCGATTTCGGGG
>CAZAST010000027.1:0-4066 GCA_964487805.1 uncultured Syntrophaceae bacterium | reverse complement strand
ACCGGCGGTCATGGTCGCTCCCCGGCCGGTGGCGGAGGTTTCCATTCCTCTCAGGGTGCCGCAGCAGAGACTCTCCGCCGCCGAAGCGGCCCCTTCCCGGTCGGAAGAGTGTCCTGCGTCGCTTGGGTGGCTGGTCGTCAAGAAGGGTGAAACGATCTGCAAGGTGATCCGGGGGGTCTATGGGATCGACTGCATCGACAGTCGGGTCGCGCTGATCCACCAGCTCAATCCTCATGTGCATAATCCCGACCGGATCGAACCGGGGGCCATGTTAAAGCTTCCGGCGGTTCCTGCCGATGGTACTCCTGTGGCGGAAGGGGGATGCTGGGTCGTGCTGGCCCGGAGTGATAACCTTGAGGATGCCTACAGCCTCTATCGGGGCTATCGCGAGCAGGGGCTTCCCGCTCAAGTCTGTTCCCACTGGAACGGCCGTGAAGGTCTGTGCTTCGAAATCATTCTGAAGAGGCATTTTACCGACGAAGGCCCGGCGCGTTCCGCCATGGAGGCACTACCGCCGTCCGTCTCGTCAGGTGCGCGCATTATCACTGAGTGGGACCGGGACACGGTTTTCTTTTCCACTATCTCAGCAGGGCTCGTAGGAACGATAGCGCGCTGAGGAAGGATCTCGCGGTGAAGATACGGAAGAAACTAGGGGAAATGCTCATCGAGGCCGGGCTGTTGTCCGAGGACCAGCTCCGCCAGGCTCTCAGCCGCCAGAAGGGGACCGGCTTGAAGCTCGGTCAATATCTGATCCGGGAGGGGATCGTCAGGGAAGAGCAGATCATCGACCAGATCAGCCGGCAGCTGAAGATCGCAAAATACGACTCGAACGAGTATCCCGTGGATCAATCTCTGGCGGGGCTCATTCCCTTCTGGATGGCTCAGAAATATCAAGTGGTTCCCCTGAGAAAGAAGATGCACCTTCTCACGGTGGCCATGGCGGACCCCATGGATATCACCGCCATCGATTCCACTGAGGTCCTCACCAACATGGAGGTGTTCCCTGTCGTATGCTCCGAAAAGGAGATCAATCAGCTCATCACCCTCACCTACGGAACCCAGGCGGGGGGATTGCAGCAGGTTCTTGAAGGAATGGAGGATGCGGATGTCGCCGTGGAGAAGGATACGGTGGCCACAGAAATGGATATCCGTGTCAGCTCCCTCCAGGGGATGGCCGAAGAGGCCCCCGTGATCCGCATTGTGAATTCGATCATCGCCCAAGGGGTTCGCGAAGGGGCGAGCGATATACATATCAGCCCGGAGGCCGGGAGAATCCAGATCAGGTTCCGCGTTGACGGAAAGCTTCGCGAAGTTCCTTCCCCGCCGAAATCGATGATGCTCCCCATCGCCTCGCGCATCAAGATCCTGGCCAACATGGATATCGCAATATCGCGAATCCCTCAGGACGGGCGGTTCACCGTCAAGATGGACAAGAAGGAAATCAACGTGCGGGCCTCCTCGCTCCCCACGATCTACGGGGAAAATATCGTTCTACGCCTCCTTGACATGAGCACCATGATCTATTCACTCGAACAGCTCGGGATGTCCGACTGGGATCGAAAAAAGATCGGGGAGGCCGTCGCCAAACCCTACGGCATGATCCTCAGCACCGGGCCGACGGGGAGCGGGAAGAGCACCACCCTGTACGCCCTCCTCAAGGAGCTGAGCAAACTCGAACTCAATATCATTACCCTCGAAGATCCCGTCGAGTACCGGCTGGATCACATACGTCAGGTCCAGCTCAACCGCCGGGCGGGAATGACCTTCGCCAGCGGGTTGCGATCCATCCTTCGCCAGGACCCCGACGCCATGCTGGTGGGAGAGATCAGAGACGGCGAAACGGCGACCCTCGCCGTGCAGGCGGCACTGACCGGGCATCGGGTCCTCAGCACTCTTCATACGAATGATTCGGCGGGCGCGATCACGCGGCTCATGGAGATGGGGGTGGAACCTTTCCTCATATCTTCCGTTCTCCTTGTTTCATGCGCCCAGCGTCTCGTGCGGGTCGTCTGTCCCTACTGCACAGAGCCCTATACGCCCTCCACGGAGGCCCTCCGGCTATGGGGGCTTGACACGGTGGAAGGAGCCCGGTTCCAGCGGGGGGCGGGATGCCCCCAGTGCATGAACACGGGATTCAAGGGGCGCACCGGCATCTTTGAGACACTGGAGATAGGCGAGGAAATCCAGCAGATGATTCTTCAAGGGAAAACAGCGCAGGAAATTACGCGCAGAGCGAAGGAATCGGGGAAAATCCGCACCTTGAAGGATGACGCCGCAGACCGGGTGACGCAGGGAATCACGACCCTCGAAGAGGCGGCGTCAACGATTATGGCGGTATAGCGGGGGAGGGCCAGATGGCGTATTTTTCCTATAAGGCCATCAATCAGAGAGGAGTCGAGATCACCGGAGCGGTCGAGGCCACGTCGGTCGAGGCCGTCCAGAACATGCTGATCGAGCAGGGTCTCATCCCCTCAGTGGTGAAGGGGAAGACCATCGTATCCGGTAATGTTCTGGCCGGGATCGGGTCACTGCTCTCCTCCGTGAGTATAAAGGAGATCATCCTCTTTACCAAACAATTCAAGACTATGCTGGTGGCCGGATTGCCGGTGATCAAGGTATTGGAAATACTCGAGAATCAGAGCCGGAACCCGAAACTCAAACAAACTCTGGCTTCCATGAAGGCGGAGATACAGGAAGGCCGGGCGCTGAATGAGGCCTTCGGTGATCATCCGGGGATATTCTCCCGTCTCTACGTCAGCATGATCGAGGCGGGTGAATCCAGCGGAGCCCTTGCCGAGGTTCTCGACCGACTGGTCTATATTCTGGAACACGAGCAGAAGGTCAGATCGGATATCAAATCAGCGCTCCAGTATCCGATCATGGTCATGATCACGCTGGCCATCGCCTTTTTTGTGCTCCTTACCTTTGTGATACCCCGGTTCGTGGGGATATTCACGAAGGCCGGCCTCGATCTCCCGCTTCCCACTCTGCTCTGTTTCTCTATGTACCAGTTCCTGGAAAATTACTGGTATCTTCTCATGGGGCTCTTCGCACTCGCAGTACTCGTGCTACGGTACTGGTTTGCGACGAAGAAGGGGCGCTATGTGTGGGATACTCTTATTCTGCGCATACCCCTGGTGGGTGTCCTCTTTCTCAAAGCGGCCATGTCCCGTTTTGCGAGCATCTTTTCGATTCTGCAGGCGAGCGGTATGACCGTCCTCAACGCCCTTGATATCCTTTCCGGGACCATCGGCAATACAGCCATAAGCAGGGAACTGTCAGGTCTGAAGGATAAGATCCGGGAGGGGGAAGGGATATCGGGTCCTCTGCGGTTATCGAAGTATTTCCCTCCCATGGTGGTGGATATGATTGCGGTGGGTGAGGAATCGGGGAAGATCGAAGAAATGCTTCATGTGATCGCGGAACACTATGATGACGAAGTGGAGTACGCCGTCAAGGGACTTTCTGATTCCGTGGGGCCGGTCCTGATCGTTTCACTTGCCGCCGTTGTGGGCTTTTTTGCCATGGCAATCTTCCTTCCCATGTGGGATCTCACAAAAATGACGGGCTGACACGATAGAGCTAAAGATTTTTCGAAATTGTCCGATATCTTGTACGGATATTGCAATGATGACAGTATATGGAAAGATCTCAGCAAAGGGGAATTACGCCATGGAAGGCAGTTTGAAGAATCAAAAAGGTTTTACTCTGATCGAAATTATAGCGGTCCTCATTATTCTGGGGATCCTCGCCGCGGTGGCCATTCCGAAGTATATGGATCTGACGGCGGACGCCCAGGCCCGCGCCCTGGAAGGCGCGCGGGCGGAGGGATTGTCGACTGTCAGCATGGCATACGGTAAACTCATGCTGTCCCAGAGCGGCACCGTGACAACCGCCCAGATCGCCGCCAAGGCGAACGCCAATCCGCCCGGAAGTGACGAATTCAGCTACACCTTCAACCTTCTCGGAGAAAAGTATTCCCTCCACCTCTCTGCCGACGATATCGGCACAATAAAAAATTACATTGAAAGGTCGTGAACGCTATGACGGATAAGGTTCATTCCCA
>CAZAST010000026.1:9446-16783 GCA_964487805.1 uncultured Syntrophaceae bacterium | reverse complement strand
CTGGGAGCGGGTCCCGAAAAGTCCCGTATGGGACAGAAAGATATCGAGCCGTTCACCGCCCCCGGGGGAGGACACCTTCAGGATGGATTCTCCATCATCTCCTGAAATTGGCTGCATAGGTATCATGGGGGATCGCTACGGGGGTTCACAACTCTCCGGCTATCCGTTTCATCCCGTCCCGTATCAACGGAAAGTCCTCTCTCGCAATGGTTCGGAGGTCAAAGAGGACCCTGTCTTCATAGATTCTCGCGATGATGGGAATTTCCAGCCTGCGCATCTTTCTCTCGAGTCTGCTCGCCGAGAGAGTTTGGGACTCAACCGTGATAACGACGGTGGGGATCTCCTGCGTGGGAAGCGATCCGCCTCCGGCCATGGAGGTGGACTCCATCATTGAGAAAGTCAGACTCTTCAGTGACAGATCCTGCAAAACGGCTGTCAGCTCGCGGGCCCGCTTGTGGACCTCGGCCACCGGCTCGGTCAGACCCCGGAGCACCGGTATGTCGGAAATCGCCCGGCCGAGGTCCAGGTAATGTATCATGGTCGCCTCAAGTGCCGCCAGGGTCAATTTGTCGATCCGGAGGGCGCGATTCAGGGGGTTCTTCTTGATCTTGGCAAGGATCGCATCCTTCCCCAAGATGATCCCGGCCTGTGGCCCTCCGAGGAGCTTGTCCCCGCTGAAGGTGACCACGTCGGCCCCCGCTTTGACAACCTCCTGGACCGTGGGCTCTCTCTCGAAGCCATACATATCCAGAGGAACGAAGCAGCCGCTCCCCAGATCATTCATCACGGGAACCTTTTTCTTTTTCCCCAGCGCTGTCAGTTCTTCCAAGCCAACCTCATTGGTGAATCCGAGCACTTTGAAGTTGCTTGTGTGCACCTTGAGAATCACTCCGGTGGTGCTTTCAACGGCATTTTCGTAATCCGACAGATGGGTTCGGTTCGTTGTTCCCACCTCCCGGAGGATGGCGCCGCTCTTTTTCATCACCTCGGGGATACGAAATTCCCCGCCGATTTCGATCAGTTCCCCCCGCGACACAATGGCTTCCTTCCCCTCCGACAGGGTGTTGAGGGCAAGCAGAACCGCCGCGGCGTTATTATTGACAATCAGGGCATCTTCGGCCCCCGATACGGAGCAGAGGAGTTCCCGCACGTGATCGTAACGCACCCCCCGCTTCCCCGTATCGAGATCGAATTCGAGATTCGAGTACCCGGCGCTGACATCGGTTATCCGCGCGAGGGCCTCCGGGCAGAGCGGGGCGCGCCCCAGGTTTGTGTGCAGAATGATGCCCGTCGCATTGACCACGCGGCGGAGGCTGGGGGTATGCAGATGAAGAAGCCGTTCCCGTACCGCCTGCGCGGCCTCGGCTGCCGGTACAGGAAGAGGTTTCTTGCCGCCCTTTTTGGGGTGCAGAATGTCTCCGCGCATCTCATCGACCACCTGGCGGCATTTCGCCACCACAATGTCCCGGGAGACCCCTTCAAGAGAGCCGTTCTTTTCAAGAATATGGAGCATGTCGTCGATCTTCGGGAGATCTTTCAGCATCTCTCTGGTTGCGTCACTCATTCCGCTCCAAATCCTCCGCGCATCGGCAATCGGAACATGTCAGGTGTCAGTATTAGGAGAAAAGGCCTGAAATTGCAAACAGGAAATCACTGTCTGTTCAGACAGAAATCCCTGAAGTTGTTGACCGCGGTGAAGAACTCCCGCATCATGATGACCCAGTAGTATCTGCCGCGGTCCGTGAGAGACAGAGTGCCGTTGCTGTATCGCACCCCCCCGATCAGCATGAAGGCGAGGATCTCCTTCCAGAGATACCGGAAGGCCCGACCCCGGTATTTCTCATTCAGGGGCGTCATATCCATCTTCATGCCGAAGAGGCGCATGAGAAAATCATACCGGGCCTGCTGCGCGGGGGAGAAGTCGCGCGATGCCATCAAGGGGAATTCTCCTCTGCCGAGGGTCTCGATGTAACGGGGGATATCGAAGGTGTTCGCGTAGCACCTCCCCCCCATGTATCCGATCGATCCGCTCCCCAGGCCCGCGTATTCGTCATAATCCACGATGTACTCATCGACCATCGTTCCGCGCCGGGAAAAGCACCACGCCGAAGAGAACCGGTACGAAGGCGCCAGCCGTTCCGATATGATCCGGTACAGGGTTTTTTCTTTGCGGAAATCGACCCGCCCCATCGACACCTCCACCTTCCGGCGCGTGGAATCGGAAACCATGAGCGGATAATAGGTGATCTGATCCACCCCGGTGCCAATGAGGATGTCCAGGTCCCTCTTCAGTATTTCCTCCGTTTGGACAGGGAAATTGAAGATCATGTCCGCGTTCAGGGTATCGAACCGGCCGGTCATCTCCGCGATCTTTCCGGCGATTACCTCGCCGCTCCCGTATTTTTCGTATCGCCCCATGGCCTTGAGGAGCCCGTCATCGAAACTCTGCACCCCCACCGAGAGTCTGTTGACACCGCTCTTCTTTAGAATATCGACGTTGTGCGGGGTCAGATGATTGGGATTGGTTTCGACGGAGACTTCCCTGATGTCGAAACATTCTCTCGCCACCCTCAGGGTCAGCTCCAGCTCATCAATGAGAACCGTTGGAGTCCCGCCCCCCACATAAATGCCGGAAAAATTGTATCCCGCGGCCCGGTAGAGTCGAATCTCGGCACGGAGGGCCTCATGGTACCGCCGACAGAGCGGCTCGTCCAGCACCACCCGGTTGAAGGAACAGTAGGGGCAAAGGCTCTCGCAAAAGGGGATGTGGAGGTAGAGGAGGCGGTCCGCCCGCTCTTCTCCCCGCGGGAGCGACGCGCCCGCTTTCTCCTCGAACCGCATGGCCCGGAAAAATTCCCGCTTTGCCACCGCTGTAATAACCGCTCCCGTCACTGGATTGGTCTCTCCTTTCGCAGCTACGGCTTGGGAACTATCAGGGTTTCAATATTATTGCAACAGCGTTGAAATAATAGCTTCATGGTGCTATAAAAGCTCCATACCACGAACGGAAAGGCCCCGACGGAGAACGATGAAAACCTGGAAATTGTGGGAAAATGAGAAGATCAATGAAGAGGAAACGCGGCTCCTGCGGAGATCCGCCGATGAAATCCCGGTCCCCTTTGACGATGCGGGAAAGCGTGACATAGAGACCCTGATCGATGCCTTCGTCGGCCGGGATGACGCCGCGGGGCTTGCCGCCCCGCAGATAGGGATCAGCAAGCGCGTAGTGGTCTTCAAGAATGGGCAATTCAACGAGAGAGGACCCCTTCAGAAAGGAAGCGGCCAGTACGATGTTCTGGTAAATCCGCGGATCACGCAGATACGGGGAGACACAGAAAAGGCACAGGAGGGATGCCTGTCCTGTCCCGATATCAGCGCCGACGTGGTGAGGGCCACATCCATTAAAGTGAAGGCTTACGACGAAAAGGGAAACAAGATCAACAGGCGCTACACGGGATTCCTTGCCCGGGTTGTCCAGCACGAGCTCGATCACCTCGATGGAAAACTTATCGTCGATCGAGGCACCGCCATATATTTTCCAAAAGAGAAGGCCCCCTTTTTCGACACGATATTCAGGGGCGCGTAATCCATCCCGGAACAAAGGCCCGGGAGTCAGACCGAGACCCGAAGGTGCAAGAGATCATCTGCAAGCCTTTAATAGTCTGGAGAGAGTTTTATGCCGCTGACCACATCCCATCTGGAAGGATACGCTGATGCCCTCATATGGGGGCTTTTGAAGTCCCGAACGGGCCGGTTCAGGAGAGGGGACATCATCCTGATCCGGTACGATTCATCCGCCGCGGGCCTCCTCGAAATTCTCTACGACAGGCTCCTGGACCGGGGCATGCATGTCATCCTCCGCGCGGGGCTGAGCGCGCGTATGGAACTATCCTTCTTCGAAAAGGCCAATGGCCGGCAACTCGTCTTTCTCCCCCCCGGCGAACGAGAACTGTACGAGTCACTCAATGGGAGCATCTATCTCCATGCCCCCGAATCCCTGACCCACCTGAAAGACGCGGACCCCAAAAAGATAGCCAAAGCGGTGATCGCCCGCAAGGCATTGCGCGAGGTACTGGACCGGAGAGAAGCGGCGGGTCGATTCGGCTGGACCCTCTGCACCGTTCCCACCATGGAGCTGGCAAGGAACGCTCACCTTACCATCGAGGAATATACGGATCAGATCATCAAGGGGTGTTTCCTGGACAGCGACAACCCCGCGGCCCGGTGGGAGAGTGTCTACCGGCAGGCGGGAGCGATCAAGAAATGGCTGAACAGCATGGCCGTCTCATATTACCATGTAGAGTCGGACACCGTTGATCTGCGGATAAGGCCGGGGAAACGGAGGCAGTGGATCGGCGTCTCCGGCCACAACATCCCCAGCTTCGAGCTGTTTTTCTCCCCCGACTGGCGGGGAACCGAGGGTCATTATTTCGCCAACCAGCCCTCATTCAGAAGCGGGAACTACGTGGAGGGGATCAGACTCGTCTTTGAAAAGGGGCGCGCCGTGAAGGTCGAAGCCGCTTCAGGTGAAGACTTTGCTGCGGGGCAGCTCTCCATGGACCGGGGGGCCGGCCGGGTGGGAGAATTCTCCCTCACCGACAGGCGGTTTTCCCGGATCGACCGGTTCATGGCGGACACCCTTTTCGACGAGAATTACGGGGGACAGTGGGGAAACTGCCACATAGCCCTGGGAGCGTCCTATGCGGATACCTATGACGGCGACCCAGCCGAGCTGACGAAAGACATGAAACGGAATCTCGGATTCAATGATTCCGCGCTGCACTGGGACCTAGTAAACACGGAGCGGAAAATTGTGCGAGCCCGCCTCTCAACCGGGGAAACCGTGACAATCTATGAAAATGGTGTCTTCTGCCGATAAGGTGACCATCATGACAAAAAGAACCGACAACACGGAAAAGGGGGAACCCAGCTCCAAGAGGATAACCCCCAAAGATGAGCATATGCTTCGGGAGATAGTGGAGAGCTCCCCCATACCGACCTTCGTTATTGACAAAGACCACACGATCATCGGTTGGAACCGGGCTCTGGAGGCGATGAGCGGCATTCCGGCCCAGGAGATCATGGGCACGCGGGATCACTGGCGGGCTTTCTACTACGAACCCCGGCCCACCATCGCCGATCTGATCGTGGATGGGCTGCACAATGATATCCGGCAATGGTACCATGGAAAATACAAGCGGTCGAAGTTTGTGGAGGATGCCTACGAGGTAACCGATTTCTTCACCATCCTCGACGGGAAGGCGCGGTGGCTCCGGTTTACCGCGGCGCCCTTACAAGATGCCGAGGGATGTGTCAGCGGAGCGGTGGAGACGCTCGAAGATATCACGGACCGCAAGCTGGCCGAAGAAGCGCTGCGGGAGAGCGAATCGCGGTACCGGACCCTGAGTGTTACCGATTCTCTCACGGAGCTGTATAATTCTCGGCGTTTCTACGAGCAGTTGCAGGTGGAGGTTGAACGGGCCGAGCGATACGGGCACCCCCTCTCCCTCCTTCTTCTGGACATCGACAATTTCAAACGGTTCAACGACACATACGGGCACCTGGAAGGGGACGAGGTCCTGATCAGGCTGGGACAGGTTATTCAGAGATGCCTGAGAAAAACGGATTCCGCGTACCGCTTCGGTGGAGAAGAGTTTACCATTATCCTGCCGGATACGGCCGGTGACGCGGCAACGGTCCTCGCCGAACGGATACGGGAAGAATTCGCGGATGAGGAGTTTCACCCCGTGGACAGTCCTGAACACATGCGCGAAACGGTAAGCATCGGAGTGGTCCAGTATCAGCCGGATGAAGGGTTGCGCGCCTTCATTAAACGGGCGGATCAAAACATGTACGGGGCCAAGAAACAGGGGAAAAACAGGATCTTCTACCATTGATCTGCACGGTCTTTCCATAGTTGCACTCCCGTCTATAAAATCCTTGACATGACAGAGCGCAGGCAGTATCACCCCGCCTGCCGGCTGCACACCCACGGGGTGCCGCCCCAGGAGGCAGTATGTCATTTTTGTTGGATATTCCGGCCATCGTGAGGATCATCATCGTATTCCTCTGCGTCCTCATGACCATCAGGAAAAAGGTCTCGCTGGGAAACGCCTTCCTCCTGGGGGCAATTCTGATCGGGCTTTTCTTCGGCCTGGGAATACGGCAGATGGTTTCCTCCGCCGCCGCTTCGATCATGATGTCCAAGACCCTGTCCCTCGCCGTGGTCGTCACCCTCATCCTTATCCTCAGCAGCAGCATGGAGATGGGAGGCAACATGGAGCGGCTCGTCAGGAATTTTCGCGGCCTCGTGGCAAACCCGCGGTTGAACCTCGCCATCTTTCCGGCGCTGATCGGCCTGCTTCCCATGCCCGGCGGGGCGATCTTCTCCGCCCCCATGGTGAAAGAGCTGGGGAATCAGAGCGGCCTGAGTCCGGAGCAGCTCAGCTTTATCAATTACTGGTACCGCCATATCTGGGAATACTGGTGGCCCCTCTATCCCGGAGTCCTCCTTGCGGTTACCCTTGCTGAGATCGGTCTCTGGACCGTTGTTCTGGTCATGTGGCCGCTTACCGTCATAACCGTCTCCCTCGGCTCTCTTTCCATCAAGGGAACCGATCTGACACGGGCCGCAGGTAACCGTGACAGGACACGTCCCGCCCTGCCCTTTTTGAGAGAACTGGTTCCCATACTCATGGTGATCTGCGTGGGGCTCGGCATGGGCGTGCTCCTTGCGGTCATATTCCCCGGCCTCGACATAGCCAAGGAAATCGGACTGATCATTGCCCTGCTCCTGTCAATCGGGTACGTCTGGGTCCGGAGCGAAATGACCGCCGGCAAGATCCGCGCGATCCTCGCCTCGCCCCACATCCTGAAGATGTTCTACATGGTGATTGCCATACTGATCTTCAAGGGCATGCTGGAAGACAGCCGCGCCGTGGCCGCCATCAGCGCCGAATTTATTGCGTTGTCCGTCCCTCTCGTTCTGATCGTGGTCGTCCTCCCCCTGATCGTGGGAGGGGTCACGGGAATCACCATCGCTTTCGTGGGGAGCACCTTCCCCATCATTATTCCTCTGATCCACTCCATGGGGGAAGCGTCCTTCATGCTGGCCTACGTAGCCCTTGCCCTGGTAAGCGGCGTCCTGGGGGTGCTCATCTCTCCCCTTCATCTCTGCCTGCTCCTTTCCAATCAGCACTTCGGTGCCGCCTTCGGCCCCGTGTACCGTCATCTTCTCCTGCCCTGCGCGATCCTCCTCGCCACCGCCCTCGCGTACTTTTTCTTCCTGCACTGGCTCATGGCCCGATTTTTATGATCACCTGATCACATTCCTTTTT